>NZ_JBVVPW010000006.1:0-51901 GCF_055811385.1 Mesorhizobium sp. WSM4849 | reverse complement strand
CTATATTCTGACTCCGGGGCCCCCCCCGGGGGGTGCGCCCCCCCCCCCCTTTTGGGGGGGGGGGGGGGGGGGGGGGGGGCTTGGGCGCCGGGGCCGGTTGGCTAACCCGCCGGGGGCGATCCCGACCATCCGGCGAGTTTCGGCCGGCTCTGTTCCAAGGGCTCGGCGCTGGCCGAGACGATCGACCTCGACGGACGGCTGCTCTACCCGGAGATCCACGGCCGCCGCACCGACTGGGACGAAGCGCTCGACCTCGTCGCCTCGACCTTCTCGCAAACCATTGCCGAGCACGGTCCCGATTCGGTCGCCTTCTACGTCTCCGGCCAGTTGCTGACCGAGGACTATTATGTCGCCAACAAGCTGATGAAGGGGTTTGTCGGCTCGGCCAATATCGACACCAATTCGCGCCTGTGCATGGCCTCGTCGGTCGCCGGCCACCGCCGTGCCTTCGGCTCCGACACCGTGCCGGGCAGTTACGAGGATCTGGAGCTTGCCGACCTGATCGTGCTCGTCGGCTCCAATCTCGCCTGGTGCCATCCGGTGCTCTACCAGCGCATTGCAGGTGCCCGGGAAAAGCGGCCCGAGATGAAGGTGGTGCTGATCGATCCACGCCGCACCATGACTGCAGATATCGCCGACATGCATCTGGCGATCGCGCCGGATGGCGACGTTGCTTTGTTCACAGGACTGCTCGCCTATCTCGGCCAGCATAACGCGCTGGACCGCACTTACATCACGGCGCACACGACCGGCTTCGGGCAAGCGCTTTTCGCCGCCTCCGCGCTCGACCTTGCCGGCGTTGCCGCAGCCACGGGCCTCGGCGAGGACGAGCTTCTCAGCTTCTATAGCCTGTTCGCCGCGACGGCGAAGACGGTGACCGTCTACAGCCAGGGCGTGAACCAGTCATCCTCGGGCACCGACAAGGTCAACGCCATCATCAACTGTCATCTTGCGACCGGCCGCATCGGCAAGCCCGGCGCCGGGCCGTTTTCGGTGACCGGCCAGCCCAACGCCATGGGCGGCCGCGAGGTCGGCGGCCTTGCCAACATGCTGGCCGCCCATATGGAGATCGAAAACCCCGAGCACCGCGACCGCGTGCAGCGTTTCTGGAGTGCGCCGACCGTCGCCGAAAAACCCGGCCTGAAGGCGGTCGAAATGTTCCAGGCGGTGGCCGACGGGCGCGTCAAGGCGCTGTGGATCATGGCGACCAACCCGGTCGATTCGATGCCGGATGCCGATGCCGTCGAGGCGGCGATCAAGGCCTGCCCGTTTGTCGTGGTGTCGGACGTGCTGGCCAAGACTGACACGGTCCGCCACGCCCATGTCCGCCTGCCCGCCGCCGCATGGGGTGAAAAGGACGGCACCGTCACCAATTCGGAGCGCCTCATCTCGCGCCAGCGCACCTTTTTGGCCACGCCCGGCGAGGCAAGAGCCGACTGGTGGATTATCGCCGAAGTGGCCAAGCGGATGGGTTTTGGCGAAGCGTTTTCACATGCGTCGCCGGCCGATGTCTTCGCCGAACACGCAGCGCTGTCGGCATTCGAGAATGACGGCGCGCGCGATTTTGACATCGGCGCGTACGCAGGGGCCGATGGAGAAGACTACGACGCGCTGGTGCCTTTCCAGTGGCCAGCGCCGGCCTCACCCTCCCCCTTGAGGGGAGGGTCGGCGCGCGCGTTGAGCGAAGCGAGACAAGCGAGCCGGGGTGGGGTCGGTGGTGAAGTCTCGACCTCTCCGGGCCGCCTCAACGAGGTGGAGGCCGTCGCGGACGACCCCCTCTGGCCTGCCGGCCATCTCCCCCGCAAGGGGGGAGATCGGCTATCACCACGGCCTTCGCCAATCTCCAATACTGCAAGGGGAGAGCAGGCGCCCAAGCTGCTAATCTCCCCCCTTGCGGGGGAGATGGCCGGCAGGCCAGAGGGGGGTGCTCAGGCTGAAAGTGAGAAAGACTTGGGCGTTCAGGCAAGACGTGCCTCACCCAGCACCCGCTTTTTCGCCAACGGCAGCTTCTACACACCCGATGGCAAAGCGCGCTTCATCCCGATCCGTCCAGTTCCGCAAACCCGCACGAACGAAAAATTCCCGCTGATCCTCAACACCGGGCGGGTTCGCGATCACTGGCACACGATGACGCGGACCGGCAAAAGCCAGCGCCTGTCCCAGCACATGGCCGAGCCCTTCATCGAAATCCACCCGGCGGATGCACTGCACTTCGGCATCGGCGACGCCGACATCGTGCGCGTCTCGACTGTGCACGGCGAGGTGCTGGTTCGCGCGCTGGTGACAGCGCGGCAGCGCCCGGGATCGGTCTTCGTGCCGATGCACTGGACGGACCAGTTCTCCGCGCGCGCCCGCGTCGATGCGCTGGTGGCGCCCATAACCGATGCGATTTCAGGCCAGCCGGCCTCGAAGAACGTTGCCACCCGCGTAGAGCGCTTCGCTGCTGTCGCCTTTGGCTTCGCGGTGCTTGGCGAACGGCCGGCCGCGATCGACGCCGACTATTGGAGTCTCGCCCGCTGCGCCGCTGGCTGGCGCCTCGAGTTTGCGTTGAAGGCAGGCCGGGACTGGCCGGTTTTCGCGACTTCGCTTCTCGAGGCGGACGTGCAAGGTGAGACGCTCGCCTATCATGATGTCGCCGGCGGGCACTATCGCTTCGCCCGCTTCGCCGGCAGCCGCCTGGCTGGTGCGCTCTATCTTGCGCCTAAGCCTGTCGCGGTGTCGCGCAGCTGGGCGGTGGAGCAGTTGAGTGCGGATCACGCCGATCGGCGCGGGCGGCTGGCGATCGTGGCTGGGCGGCCCGGCGGCAATCGCGTCGACCGTGGTGCCATCGTCTGCTCCTGTTTCGGGGTTGGCGCCAATCAGATCGCCGAAGCGGTGCGCGGCGGCTGCACCAGCGTCGAAGCGATCGGCGCCACCTTGCATGCCGGCACCAATTGCGGCTCCTGCCGCGCCGAGATCAGGACCATCATCGACGCGCGAAATCTTCAAGCGGCAGAGTGAATGCTCGACTGCTGTTGAATTTCCTGTGGCCGGAACGGTTCTGCCGTAAAGGCCGTCCCACAAAGCTGTCACCGCGCTGCTTTGCCGCTTACCAGCCATTTACAACCATGGTCTACCAACGTCCTTGTTCGATTCGCCAAGCACGTTGAACGGTGGGACAAGGAACAGCATGAGCAAAGCCCTCACTTCATTCGCATTGGTCGCCATTTTGACGGCTCTGCTGATGGCTCTCAGCCTGGCAGTGGCCAGGCATGGCTATCCCTATGGTGCGATCGGCGCAAAACGCCTGGACGACGTCGCCGATGCCGGGACGTTCATCCCGCTTGCTTCAGTGTATTTCTTCAGCGCGCTGCTGATGATGATCCTGCCGATTCGGGCCGCCGGCGTCGTCCTGACGAACGCAGCAGATGCGATCTTCTGGACAGTCATCGTGTTGTTCGCGGCTATCATTGGCGGCCTCGCCGCCAGATGGGCTTTCGATCGAAGCAATATCTTGCCGGCACTGCTGAATTGGCGCTTCCTGTTTGTCGCCGCCGTAGTCGGATGCCATCTCTTCATGAACGAGTTGCGCCGCAATATCCTGCTGAGAAGCCTGTTCTTTGTCGTCTTCGCCGCTGCGACTCTGGCCTGCCTGTTGTGGTCGTTCACCATCTGAGAACCCGCGCAGGCGCTGGCTTTGACGGCTTAATTCTTGTCGACAGGCTTCGAACGCATGCGCGAAACGGTTTCGCGTTCGGCCCGCTTCGAACGCATGGGCGGCAGGCCGCGATCGATGAGGTCCATGTCCTCCAGCACCATGTCGCCCATGCGCCTGAAGGCGATGTCGAGCGCGCCGGCCCGGTGGGCGGAGCGCAGGAAGCCAGTCAGCGAGCGCACGGGATGATCCTGCGCCAGCGGCTCTTCCGGAAACACGTCGCTGGCGGCGACGATGTGACCGCTGCGAACGGCGTCCATCAGCGCCGGAAAATCGACCACTCCTGCGCGGCTGAGCAGGATGAACGCGGCTCCTTTGCGCATCCTGGCAAAGGACTCAGTGCCGAGAAAACCCTGGTTTTCGCTGGTCACCGAAGCGACGACGAAGACGAAATCGCTGGCCGACAAAACCGTGTCGAGCGAAGCGGGCTCGACGCCGTTCTCGATAAGGATCGACGGCGGCAGCCACGGATCGAAAACCTTTGTCCGCGTGCGAAAGCCTGACAGCAGCCGGTTGAGCGCGCGGCCGAGATCGCCGAAGCCGATGATGCCGACGTCCGCACCGGAGAGAAGCCGTGCCGTCTGGTTGCCGTCGCCGCCCCACAGTTCCTTGCCCTGACGGAAGGCGAGGTCGGCGTCGACGATGTCGCGGGCGAGGTTGAGCGCCATGGCAAGGCCGAGTTCGGCCACCGGCTCGGCGAAGACCAGGCCTGTGGTGACGACATGGATGCCGCGCGTAAACAGCGTCTCATACGGCATGTTGTTGATGAGGTTGCTCTCGACGTTGAAGACGCAGCGCAGCGTTTGCATCTTGTCGAGCGTCTCCGGCGCGATCGGCGGCTGGCCGACAATGTAGCGCGCCTCGGCGAGCAAATGGGCCGGCAGAGCCGCGACGCCTTCGGGCGACGTCTCGACGATACGGTATCTGGCGCGGAATCTCGCCAGTGCCTCGGGCGTGAAAATCAGGTCGAGCGTGCGTGGCTCGGGCGCGCTGATCACCAGCGGCAACGCGCTGTCGGACATGGCAGTTTCCTCCTGGTGCGATCCGCGTCGCACCATACTAGAATCATGGTTTGTCGCAGGTTTCTATCGGAAAACCGTCGGACACTTTTCCGAAACCTGCTTATCACATGCCTGTCGAAGAGGAGAACTTTGCCGCCCGCGGCCTTGCGGTGTGGCGGCCGGTGGTCCAGATAGACGGCAATCGAAGGACGACAAGGAAGGCAGCGACATGATCCCGTTTCGAAAGAACCTCATCGATGGCGAGTGGGTGGGCGATGCCGGCTCCCGCAACATCAACCCGTCCAATCTCGACGACGTGGTCGGCGAATATGCGTCGGGGGGCGCCGAGCAGGCCCGGCAGGCCATCGCGGCGGCGAAAGCGGCATTTCCGTCATGGTCCCGATCGGGCCTGCTGGCACGCCATGCGGTGCTGAGGAAGGCGTCGGACGAGATCACAGCGCGGAAAGATGAAATCGGCCGGGCGTTGGCGCGCGAGGAAGGCAAGACGCTGGTCGAGGGCATCGGCGAGACCGTGCGGGCCGCCCAGATCTTCGATTTCTTCGCTGGTGAGACGCTGCGCCTGTCTGGCGAGCTGGTTCCGAGTGTGCGGCCCGGCGTCGGTGTCGAGATCACGCGGGAGGCGGTCGGCGTCGTCGGCATCATAACGCCGTGGAATTTCCCGATCGCCATCCCGGCGTGGAAAATCGCTCCTGCCCTGGCCTATGGCAACACCATTGTCTTCAAGCCGGCCGAGCTGGTTCCGGAGAGCGCCTGGACCATTGTCGACATATTGCACCGCGCCGGCCTGCCGAAGGGTGTGCTCAATCTCGTGATGGGCAAGGGTTCGGTGGTCGGCCAGGCCATGCTCGACAGCCCTGACCTCAATGCCATCACCTTCACCGGCTCGGTCGGCACCGGCAAGCGCGTCGCTGCTGCCAGCGTCGAGCACATGCGCAAGTTCCAGCTCGAAATGGGTGGCAAGAACCCGCTAGTTGTGCTCGACGATGCAGATCTTGCCGTCGCCGTCGACTGCGCGATCAACGGCGCATACTTCTCGACCGGCCAGCGCTGCACGGCATCGTCCCGCCTGGTCGTGACGGACGGCATCCATGACCGCTTCGTCGATGCGATGAAAGATCGCCTCGCCAAGCTGGTCGTCGGCGACGCGCTCGATACCAAAACCCAGATCGGACCCGTGGTCGACCAGAGCCAGCTGAAGCAGGACGAAGACTATATCGCCATCGGCCGCCAGGAGGGCGCCGATCTCGCTTTCGGCGGCGAGCGGCTCGATCGCGAAACCCGCGGCTTCTACCTGCAGCCGGCGCTGTTTACGCAGGCCACCAACGCCATGCGCATCTCACGCGAGGAGATCTTCGGCCCGGTCGCCAACGTGATCCGCGTCAAGGACTATGACGAGGCGCTGGCGGTGGCCAACGACACGCCGTTCGGGCTGACGTCGGGCATCTGCACGTCGAGCCTCAAGCACGCCACGCATTTCAAGCGCAACTCGGAGGCCGGCATGGTGATGGTCAATCTGCCGACGGCGGGCGTCGACTTCCATGTGCCATTCGGCGGACGCAAGGGATCGAGCTACGGCCCGCGCGAGCAAGGCCGCTACGCGGCGGAATTCTACACCACGGTGAAGACCGCTTATACGTTCGCCGGCTAATCAAATCGGTGACTTGCCAAGCGAGACGAACATGCGAGCCGGCCGATGACGCCCCTCCTAGCAAGCGCGAGTTGCTGGGAAGGGCGAACACCTTCGTGCCCGACACGACAGCGACAGCTGGGCGGTAGCCGTCATTCAGCACTGGTCCTTGGGAGGAGGCTCGCCGGCTGCGACAGCCAGCCGCCGCTGAATCCAGCCTTGCACAGGCCGCGACGGATATGCGGGCTCGACCGCATCAGGTCCCAGATTAGGCGCGAGCGGTGGTTTTCGATCATCAGCACGACAATGCCCTGGTCCAGTCCGTAATGCGCATCCGATATCCAGCCGCTCGGCCCGAACTTCCGCCGGTTTGCCAGCGTCGGGTTGAAGCCGCTCGGCATCCTGAAACTGTCGATCACCTCAGGGTGGCGTTCTCTGAGGTGGCGCAGCGCCGGCAGGCAGATTTCCGGCGCGAAGGGCAGCGATGCGAGATACGACCACGGCGCTATCGTTCCGTCGTCGGGCCCGAACGGTGCGCCGCGCGCCGCGTAGCCGGAAAATTTGCGAGGTCGCCGCTCGATCTGCGCGCGGAAGTTGCCGGGTCCGTCACCCGCCGAAAGGCCCCAAAGTCCTTCGCCGTAGCCGTCGTAGCCAGAGGGGTTGTGCCGCGCATAGTCCCGGTGAAGGTAGGTCGCGCGGCGGCTGTTTTCGAAATAGTCCGAGTTCTTCTCTCGCATGAACGCATCCCGGATGCCGTCGAAGTCAATCCAGGCATGCGAGAACTGGTGCATGAACAGCGGGCCGCCATAGAGCACGTCGTAGCCGTAGATGTTTTCCCACTGATATGTTGCCGTCCAGCCGGCATAGCTGTCGTCCGAGGCTGGCTTGTCCGGGGCGGCCATTGCCAGAACGTAGAGCATCGTCGCTTCGTTGTAGCCTTCCCAGCCATAACGCAGAAAGCCGCTCTTCGGCCTCCAGCCCTGCCGCAAGGTCGAATTGCTGCCTTGCGCCCATCGCCAGTCGACGCGCCGGTAGAGCACTTCCGCGAGTTCGCGGATTTCGGTTTCTTCGTCATTGTCGCCCGTGAAATAGGCGCCAGCCACGAGCACGCCGGCCATCAAAAGCGCAGTGTCCACCATCGACAATTCGCATCGCCAGGCGCGCAGGCCGGTCTGCATGTCGAGGAAATGGTAATAGAAGCCTTTGTGCCCGGTGACGTTGTCGCCATTGCCTTGCCGGCTGTTCCAGAAGAAGCGCAGTGCGGCAAGCGTCAGCTTCGCGGCTGTGTCTCGCGTCATCCAGCCGCGCTCCGCCCCGACCGGATAGCAGGACAGGGCGAAGCCGACGACCGCGATGCTTGCCGGCCAATTTGGCCGCGAGGTGTCGGCGACCAGCCCGTTCTCGGGATTCACGGTTTCCAGAAAATAGCCGAAGGCCGCGCACTGGAAGCGGTCGAGCAGATCTTCGTCGGACAGGGGGGATTCGACCCTAAGCAAGCGACGTTAACTCCAGTCTGGATCGCGCCTCAGTTGCTTCAATAGGTCGCCCGGCCGCCGGAAACGTCGAAAACGGCAGCCGTCGTGAAGGAACATTCCTCGGAAGCGATCCACGAGATCAGTGCCGCCACCTCCTCGACCTCGCCAAACCGCGCCATCGGTATCTTCGACAGCATGAAATCGATGTGCTGCTGGCTCATCTGCTGGAAGATCGCGGTGCGCACGGCCGCCGGCGTGACACAGTTCACCGTCACCTTGGTCTTGGCCAGTTCCTTGCCCAGCGACTTGGTCAGGCCGATCACCGCCGCCTTTGAGGTGCTGTAGGCAGATGCATTCGGGTTTCCCTCCTTGCCGGCGATCGAAGCGATGTTGACGATCCTGCCGTAATTGCGCTTGAGCATGTGCGGAACCAGTGCCTTGTTGCAGTAGAAGACGCCATTGATGTTGATGTCGATGACCCGGCGCCAATCCTCCACCGAATAGTCCCAGGTCGTCGTGTTCGGTCCGGTGATGGCCGCACTGGTGACCAGGATATCGACCGCGCCAAGGGTATCGAATGTCTGCTGAGCGGCCTGTTCGACCGCTAAGGGATCGGCGACGTCGACTGTCACGCTGTGCAGGTTGGCAATGACAGCCTTCGCCTGCTCGATTTGGGCGGGGTCACGATCCCAGACGCAAACGCGCCCGCCCTCCCCAGCGATTCTTTGCGCGACGGCCAGGCCGATTCCCGACGCGCCACCGGTGATCACGGCCGACCGCCCGGCAAACCGTCCCGCAAAACTCATCGTCATGTGCTCGTCCTCCCAATCGGCGGCGAATGTGAAGTCAACGACAGAGAAGTTCAAGCCGGAGTCTGGAGCCTCCGAACAGCTTCGTGGTGGGCCAGTAGCAGGCGGTGGAGAAGCCCCTCCTGGCTGTTACCTCTCCATATGATACTGGGGCTGCGGTCGCGGCGAGGCGGCAGGGCCGTCCGAGCGACTCCCATGGGCGCAGTTCAGACGTTCTTGATCGACTTCCAATGGCTCAGCCGCTCTGCGATCAACTCCACGCGCCGCTGATTGTCGCGTCCGTCCAGGATGCTTAAGTCCTCCGGATCGGCGCGCAGGTAGACCCCGGACGTGCGCGCATTCACCTCGGGGTTCGTGTCTGCGCGCGTCGTGAAATACCCGGATGCGCGATCGGCGGACTCCAGCCGGATCTCTCCCGTCCCGTACAACTGCGACGCGTTCGCATCCAAGGGCCGTTCTCCATTCCAAAAGTAGAAGATGCCGGGAGGCTCCTTTCTCTCCTTTACCGCCTCGCTCCAGTATCTGGCTGACAGACTGCCATTCTCTTGCCATGAGCGGCCGGCCAACTCCAGCGCACCATCGCGGCCTCGCGAGATACGCAAGAGGCTCACGGCGGACGGCTCCCTCGCGGAGCGCTCCGTCAGGGAAAACTGCCACCAGAAGCCCTCTATGCGGGCGACGCGACTTTCGTTCTCGATCGCATTCCGAAGCTTTTGGTTGATCGCCCTCATCTCCGCGCCGGTCGTCGCCTCGCCATACCTTACGGAGGTGAGGCCGAGGAGATCGCTTGGAAGCTTGGAGCCATTGGCATGTAGGATGAACGTCCGGCGCATTCCAAGGACTCCGCCGAAAAGCCCGGCCTCGAAAACCACATTGTCTCGTGGAGAAGCTTGAGCGGATGCCGCCGCAGACGATGCCGGCTGGCTCACACTGGTCCAATCGTCCTGAGCGAACACGAAAGCGGCGAAGTCGACTTCACGCGTAAGCTCGAGGAGGCGCCCCAGGGTGGTTGTCCCCGGATTGAAGGACGTCGTCCAAGGTTCCACATGCGCGATGTCTTCAAGACCGCGTGTCAGCGCCTGCAGCAGTTTTTTCTGCTTCCCCGAAGAGCCCAGGAAGATTCGAGGTTTGTCCATCCGTTTGCTCCAACCCAGCAGATCGGGGACGACCAGCGCCTGCCAATTGTTCGTGTGGCCATCGTCTGGTTGTCCCGGAGATAGCGTACGCGGAGGGCCTCATTCATTGCAACGGATGCAACGAATGCCGGCTGCTATTTTTCGGTCCGGTGCTGAAAGAACTGCAAAAACAGTTCCGCGCGGTGGTGATGCCGAGCCTCTCATAAATGCGGCGGCGATGGTTTTTGACGGCGCCGACAGCGATGCCCAGCCGTGCGCCGGGATGCTCGGGTTCTTGCCGCACGGCCTGTCGTGGCCTTTTACCGCCGTCCCGGGGCGCCTTATGGCTGTTTTTGCCTCATTTGGGTGACAGGCTGCGGGAGATGGGGTATATTGCACTGCACAATGGAAGCGTTCGCGCATGGTGGCGCGGCGGCGAATCGGCATTGAACTGCATGGACGAGAATTCGCTACCGAGATGAAGATTCCAAAATCTCTGTTGGTCGACCCGGAGAAGAGCACGGTCTACGGCACATTTGCTGTTGCCATCTCCGTTTGGGCGTTCTCCTACTCTTCCGTTTTCGGCCAGATCCTGATCCTGGCCTACTATGCGGTCTGGCTTCCCCTGATCTTGGTCGACTACCGGCGGCTGCTGCGACATGCCTCCAGCGCGTGGCTCCCGCTGGCGTTTGCATTCTACGTCTGCCTCTCGGTGTTCTGGTCGGATGCCCCCGGCATCACGTTGAGGACGGCAATCCAGTATTGCTCCCATATCGCCTGCGCCTACATTGCAGCACGCACCGTCAGCGTCCGAACGTTGACGATAGGCTCACTGATTGGGATTTTTGTCGTTCTGCTCTATTCGCTGAAGGTCGGGGGTTATTCCTATGATATGCTCGACGGGACGTACAATTTCGTCGGCGCATTCAGCTCCAAAAACCAGATCGGCTTTGTCGCATCGCTCGGCATCTATTTTTGCATTGTCTTCCTGGTCTTCCTCAGACGCGGCCGGACAAGCCTTTTCCTGACGGCGCCGGTCCTCGTCCTGTCGGCCTATCTGCTGGTCATGGCGCATTCCGCCACCTCGACGGCTTCGATACCGGCAGCTCTCGCTCTGGTGGCTCTGCTTACCATGGCCAAGAAGCTTTCGCTCCGCTACCGACGGGTGATTTTCCTAGTCGGCGCATTCGGGCTGGTCGTGGTCACCGTGGTTGCCTTTGCGGGACTTCTGGATTTCATCCTTGGCGCCTTCGGAAAGGATTCCACGCTCACCGGACGGACCTATCTCTGGGAGCAGGGCTGGGATGCGGCGCAGCAAGCACCGATCCTCGGCGTCGGCTACGCGGCTTATTGGGTGCAGGGTTTCGCCGAGGCCGAGCGGCTTTGGAACGAATTCTACATCACGACCCGAAGCGGCTTCCACTTCCACAACACCTATATCGAAGCCCTCGTCGAGCTTGGCTATGTCGGGGCGACGCTGATGTCGCTGATCATCGTGCGCACGCTGTGGGGCCATATATCGGCGTTGATATTCAGGACATGGCAAGCCGAGTCCGTGATTCTTGCCGGCGTGATGGTGCTTCTGTTCATCCGATCCTTCGTCGAGATCGATACCTTCAACCCCTATATCATGGGCTCTTTCCTCCTGTACTACAGCTACTTCAAGCTGGTGAGGGTGCCTGTCGCCCGTCCCCGGTGGGCCGCAGCCAACCTCGCGGAACCAGAAACCGCAAGGGGCTAAGCAAAGCGCCAAATATCGTCTTGATGTTCGTTTGCTAAGATTAGTATCAAAATAAATGTAATCCTGGGACGCCACAAATTCGCGAATTATTCGGGCAGGATTTCCCGTAGCCATGCTTCGTGGGGGCGACCACGGACCCAGATCCAATTACGCGATGATCCCCGATTTCGACGCCAGGCAGGATTATTGTATTGAACTTCGGACGAAGACGCCGCCTAACAACGCTCAGGCCAACAATCATCACGCAGGCAGCTTCTGAAGCGGTGGCGAGAGGCACTTGCTCCTTCCACCCTCGCCCCAGTTGGGCTTGCCACCTATTGATCAGGCCCTAAGGGTTAGGAGCGCATACCATGCGAACCGCTTCACGAAGGGAAGCGTCAGAACCACCGAATCGACAGCTTTGCCAACGGTGTAGACGGTTTCCGAGATGCTTCGCGGCATTAGCGCGCTTCCTACGGAGCACAGGCCGAAATAGTCCACCTGGACATTGCTGAAATAGCGGCGGGCCAACGCGAAGTCCGAAATTAACAAAGGATGTTCATCGGCGGTGCGGATAAGGGGTGTCCGCCTTCTGAAGGCATTCAGGAGAGGATTGTGTCCCATCGGCTCGTAGAAGGACGCCACGCCGTTCGGCTTCAAGACACGGACCACATCGGAAAAGCACCGGTCCAGGTCCAGGTGATGGATGATCCCGCGTCCATACACCAGGTCGAACTTGTTGTCCTCGAAGGACATGGCTTCCGCATTCATCGCCAGGAATGTAGCGTTCGTGCTTCCAAGCGTGCTCGCCCGTTCGTTCGCCTTGTTTACTGCTACATCCGAAATATCGATCCCCGTCAGAGATCGGCAAAGATCGGGCAGGTGCAGGGAATGCAGGGACCACCCGCCATCGGAGCAACCGTACTCGAGCACGTCTGCGTTCTTCGACAGGCGTTTTATTTGCTCGTCTTGACGTTCAGCGCCGTGACGAATTGTTCGATACCACTTGTCCAGGCTTCCTCTTGGATCCTCCTCTTGACTGAATCTGAGATTGTGAAATTCTCTTTCTCGACTGACGATTTCGTCCCTTTCACTGTGCACGACAAAGTCCTCCTCGGATTTAAGTTGCAACTAAAGCACAACATCTCCTTGCGCTGCAATTACTCACGTCCCGAGGTTGGCGGTAGGCCGGTTTGTCGGGGCGGCGAGCACAGTGTTGGCGAGTTCAAGGTCGGACTCGTCCGAGTCCAACTCTTCGCCGATCCAGTCGATCTGTTCGGCGTGATCTGATCAGCCGATCGCTCGAAGGCCTATTGGCTAGCCATCGGCACCAGCTTCACCTTGATCACGTCCCCGGGCAGTACGGGCGTGTCTTCGCTGGCGGTGATTGCGCTAGTCTTGCCGTCGACCATCCGAACCAGGCTAAACGTCATTGCCGGCTCTTCGCCGTCGCGATAGCGTTGCAGTGCCGGGTTCCCCGACATGGCTTCGGCCATCAGGCCTGTTTGCATGTTCATCTTGAGCATCGTTGCACTGAGATCGGCTTCTACCTGTTGCCGGTCGGCGGCCAGGTCCGCATTCTGGGTGTTTTCCAGGTCGATGGCATCTTGGGTGGCTTTGCTGATCGCCTGCTTGGCGGTGAGGATGGCCGTGTCGTAATCCAGGATCTGGCCTTCCAGGTCGGCGATCGTCTGTTGCGAACCCAGAACCCGCGTGTTGACGACAAGGCCTTTCTGCGCCAGCGAACCGATGCCGCTGAGCTGTTCTTTTGCCAGGTCGACCTGCCGCTGCTGGTTGACGATCTTTTTCTGCAACGATTCGATCTCGCTCTGCAGCAGCTTCTTCAAGTCGTCGAGCGCCTGAAGGCGCAGTTTGAGCTTCTTTTGGTCGGCTGTCAGGATCGCCATCTCGTCGGCAACGATACTTGCCAGCTTCGGATCGTCGCCCAACTCCTTCGGTACGTCGAATGTCGGCTTGTCCGCGATCTCCGCTTCGATGCGGGCGCGCCTGACGATCAGTCGGACCCGTTGATCTTGGAGAACGTCAAAATCGCCCTTGGCATTGATCATGTCGCGGTCGTACCGCTGTCCTTCTGGGCTCCGCCTGACACCGCCAGCGATGCTCATCGCCCTCAGGACGGTCAGGTCCGGCACGTAAGGATACTGGCCCGGCGTCTGGACTTCCCCGGAAATGTAGAACGGCCTGTACTGCGCCATTTCGACGGAGGCTTCCGGCCGGTCCGCCAGAGCGAGTTTGCGCTGGAGCGCCTGGCCGATCGCTGCCGCGATCTCCGATGTCGTCTTGCCGGATGCCGGCATTTCGCCGACGAACGGCACTGACAATGTTCCGGAAGGACCAATTGTGTACTCTCCGTTGACGGCCGTCCAGTCGCGGAACGTGCCTTCAACAGTTTGCCATTCGGCCACGCGGATGGTCAGCTTGTCTTGCGATCCAAGGCGGTACTCGTCGGCGGCGGCGAGTTGGGGAACGGCGAGCGCCAGTGCGAGGCAAGTGATCATAAGCCGCATCCGTCGCATGCAATTGCTGACGGTGCCGGCGCAGGAGATTTCGAAGATGTCTGTTTTCAACTGAACGTTTTCCGATCCGCTTTTGCCCCGCCCGATGAAGCTTGCTGCAGAATGCTTGGCGTCAGGACAGTCGCTCCTGCACAGAGACCGGGTCTCGGCCGGTCAGTAGCAGCCCCGCGACATCCAGACGGCAGGCACGGTCTTGATGATAATGCGAATGTCCTCGAATAGCGACCAGTTCTCGACATAGTGGCGATCGAATGCGACGCGGCTGTCATAGGAAACGTCGTTGCGGCCGCTGACCTGCCAGAGCCCGGTCAGGCCGGGGCGCGATTTCAGGTAATAAACAGCCGAACTGCCGTAGATTTCGAGCTCGTCGCGCACGACGGGGCGAGGACCGACAAGGCTCATGTCGCCCTGAAGGATGTTGATGATCTGCGGCAATTCGTCGAGGCTGAGCTTCCTCAGCACGGCCCCGACGCGCGTGACGCGCGGATCGTTCTTGAGCTTGCGGGTCGCTATCCATTCGGCATTGGCATCTGGGTTGGCGGCAAGATATGCAGCCAGCACCTGTTCGCCATTCTGTACCATAGTCCGAAATTTGAGGCACGGGAATATCCGTCCTCCCCGACCGATCCGGCTGTGACCGTAGAAAATCGGCCCGCCGTCAGAAAACTTGACAAGCAGCGCGACCATCACAAACAGCGGACTGAGAGCAACCAGGCCAATCAGTGAACCGGCAATATCGAAGCTGCGTTTGAGCAGGCCGCCGATTGGTTGAAAATCGATACCGGCCTGCGAAAATTCCGCGTCGGCCGGCTTGGCTACGTCCCTCATGCGTAAACTCCATACGTTGAACGGATGGTTTGCCGCACGATATCAAAAAAATGCTGCATCGCAACACACAATTTCTTGAGCGCCTGAAATAATCACGTCATGAATTGACTAAATAATAAACCGATCCTGCACAAATGTTGAACTTTATGGCGAGTTTGTGACAAATTATGGGCAATCGTGAAAAATTTAGTGCCTTTTTGGGGTTGATTTTGGACGAATCGCTCTTTGTGTCGCATCTTCGAGTGTTTATCGTGCTTCATATTTGTAAATATAGGAAATATTTAAGGTAAAATACTGGTTAATATTGCGGCTCTTACTGAAGTGAGTCCATACCGGGTGATTGGCCGTGATGCCGATGTGTGCATCGCAACATGGCAGACTCGATCCCGCGAACTTATCCAAAATAATTTGCGGTTGGCCTTGCCCGCTATTGCACACCTTAATAGAGTTGCAGTTTGTTTCTGTCAGAGTATGGACAGCGTGGGAAGGCCGGAAGCAACCGGCCAAAAAGCGAGCGGCCTCAACAGCTCGCATGGCGAAGGGAGGCTCGGGGTGGGTCAATCATCGATTTTTGCCCGAGCAGGTTAACGGGCTGGGTATGTCGCTACCAAAGTTCATTGTCGGCATGATTTTCGCCCTGGCGATCGTGGCCGCCTGGTCTTATCTCGACGGCGCTTCGCTAGGCACAACGCTATTTCGCACTATAGCCTGCGCCATTGTCATCCAGCTGGGCTACTTTCTGTTGGTTTTCGTCATGGTTGTCAGAAATCCCCCGACGTCGGCTGATAAGATTCGCGATGCCGAACGAAAGCTGAGTTCGGCCGAAACGGCCGATGGCGAGAAGTTCAGTGCCAGGAGAAGCCTCCACTGACCTGACGACAGGTAGCGTCAATCGGATTCCTAGCGGACTGCTCGCCCGACAACATCCTGGACAACCGGCTTCCGGATTTTCCTTCAGCCTCGGATCCTCTGATTCAGCCCCTAATATTGCCTAAACCCTGTCGATCGACCTGATGATCGCCGATTCGAGTGCGCTGACGGTCCATCCAGAATGAGCAGGGACGGTGTGCGAAGCGGCCCGTCTATCCGCTGGCATTTCATCGCCCATAGATTTGCGCCGAGGCGACACCGAAAGGAAAGACTGGACGGGGCGAATGATTTTGACGATGCTTTGCTTCGCACCTGCAGCATAAGCGCCGGCTGACGCTTTTTCAAACAGCCGGCAGTCGTTGAGAACGAGAGCTGCATTGGACATTCAACGGGGAAGGGCGAGGAATCGGAGCTACCGTGCAGTCGAGAGGCGAATTGATGACAGAACCCCAGGTCTGCGTGATCATCGCTGCCCGCAACGCGGCGCGGACAATCCCGGTTGCCATCGCATCGGCATTGCGCGAGCCGGAGGTGGCGGAAGTCGTCGTCGTCGACGACGCCTCTACCGACGATACCGCGAAAGTCGCTCGGGCGGCCGACGATGGCAGCGGCAGGCTTTCCGTAATCCGGCTTGACGTCAACGGCGGTCCTTCCTTCGCCCGCAACGCCGCGATCGCCAGCTCCAAATCGCCGTTCATCAGCATTCTGGACGCCGACGATTTTTTTCTTGCGGGCAGATTTCGCGAATTGTTCGCCAGCGCCGATTGGGATTTCGCTGCCGACAATATCATGATGATCAGGGACGACGCGGCCACCGACGTCTCGAAAATCGCCGCTCCGCGGTTCTCGCCCGATCCGGAGTTCCTCGATTTCGAGCGTTTCATCGAAGGCAACATCTCCAGTCGCCGTGTGCAGAGAGGTGAGTTGGGTTTCCTCAAGCCGGTGATCAGCCGTGCTTTTCTCGACCGGCATGGGCTGCACTATGACGAAAACCTGCGACTGGGCGAAGACTATGAACTCTACGCGCGCGCGGTGGCTTGCGGTGCGCGCTTCAAGGTCATCAGGTCCTGCGGCTATGGCGCGATCGTCCGCGCGGATTCCCTGAGCGGCCGGCACAAGACGCAGGATCTCAAGCGTCTGGCCGACGCGGATCTGGCGCTGCTGGCGATCGACAGTTTGCCGGAAGGTTCTAAGGCCGTGCTCAGAAGGCACGAACGGCAGGTACGCGACAAGTACCGGTTGCGAAACTTCCTCGACATGAAGAATGAGCAGGGGCTGACATCGGCTGCGGCCTACGCCCTGGCCAGCCAATCCAACCTTATCCCCATCGTCCGCGGCGTGGCCGCCGACAAGCTGGATGCGCTGTTTCGCCGCGCTGGCTTTGGCTCAAAGCAGCCTGTGCCGCCGTTGCGCTTTCTCATGGCCGCAACCAGCCCGGCCGGCGAGACTTAAGCTTGTCCGCAGCCCGTGCCATGCCGATCCTGTCAACAGGCCCTTACCCCGCCCCATTGTGATGCGAATTTCCGATTCGCCACACTAGGTGGTTGCCTACTCGCCTTGGGGATGGCATGTATGTTGCGGTGCAGCAATTTTGGTTGGCTGTTTGAATCGGCCCGAAAATGTCCCCCTGTCAGAGGAGCTGGACGATGCGACAAGGTTTTGTTGGCCCGGATGGGCACGGGGGTGGCCTCAGGCCGACCATGAGTGCCAGGCCGACCATGACAGGAAACTGAGCGGATGGTCTCGATATTCGGCTTTAGATCAAGGGATCCGGCCCGAGACAGGCAGACCGACATCTCGCGCCTTGACCGCCTGGCAAAGCTGCTTGACCAGATCGCAGCCGAGGTCGAGGCGGAGAAAAACGGCCTTGAGAATCGCTATCGGACCAAGGCCACCAACGCGGCCTTCCTGGTCGAGGCGATGGAGAATGGGGCGGTCTCCTCCAGTAGATCCGCCGAGGTCAGCGAACTGACGAAGTCGATCCTGAATTGCGAGCGGCGCATCGCGGCGCTCGCGCGCCAGAACGAATTAATGAAGGATCTCCGTCATTCGCTGGATGCAATCTTCGACGAAAGCGTCGAGCGTAGCTCCACAACCAAGGCTGATTTCGCCAAGCCGGCTGCCGGCACGGGGTGAACTTCAAGGATCCTGGGTGGCGCCACAGGCAAGGGGTTTGGTGCCACAGCAAAAGGCTGCACAGGACAAAAAAAGCAACACAAGGAAGGTATTGGCAGACGGTCAAGATCATCTCGTTTCGTCATGGTTTGAACGTCGACTTTGGGTTGGGGGCGCACAGCACAAAGGTGAGTTTGGTATGAATGCGGATCCGAAAAGCACGTCCACCCCAGCAACCGGCGACAGGCCGTTCACGCGCACGATCAGGCAAGGGAACCTGAGGCAGCTATGTTCGGGCGGCGCGTTTCTGCTGGTCGCACTCGGCAGCCTGATTGCAGGCCCGACCCCTTCCCGTTCGCAGGACATCCCGACTGCGCCATCGTTCGTCGATGATTTCACCAGCTTCGACCGTGCGCGCTGGTACATTGCCGACGGCTGGACAAACGGCAAATTTCAGAACTGCACCTGGTCCAAAAGCCAGGTCAAGCTTTCCGACGGCAAGCTGACGCTCGGTTTCGAAAAGCGGAAGCTGAAGGATCGCGACTTTGCCTGTGGCGAGATCCAGACCAAGAAGCGCTTCGGCTATGGCACCTATGAGGCGCGGCTGAAAACCGATGCGGGCTCCGGCATCAACGCCGCCTTCTTCACATATATCGGCCCCACCGATAAGCAGCCGTGGGATGAAATCGACTTCGAGGTGCTGACCAAGGACACGTCCAAGGTGCAGGTCAACGCCTACATAGGCGGCAAGGGCAACAATGAGAAAGTAGTGGATGTAGCTGGCGGCACCGACAAGGCTTTCAACGACTATGCCTTCGTTTGGGAGAAAGACCGGCTGCGCTGGTACGTCAATGGCCAACTGGTGAACACGATCACCGATCCGGCAAAGCTGCCCAGCCATGCGCAAAAGATTTTCTTCAACCACTGGGGCAGCGACACGATGAAGGAATGGCTGGGGCCGTTTTCGGATCCGGGCCGCAAGCTCACCATGCAAGTTGACCGCGTCGCATTCACGGCACTGGGCCAGCCATGCCAGTTTCCGGAATCGCTGGCATGCAGCATAAAGTAAAGACTAATCTGAACCGGCCGGACCGAAAGCGCTCCGAAGTCTTGAACAGGAATGACACCAAATGAATTTGACGGTCTTTGGAATTGGTTATGTCGGTCTCGTGCAGGCGGCGGTGCTTGCCGAAGTTGGACACCAGGTGGTGTGCGTCGACATCGACGTGAAAAAGGTCGAGCGGCTCAATCAGGGCCTCATCCCGATTTTCGAGCCCGGGCTCGAAAACCTCGTCAAGGAGAACCATGCGGCCGGCCGCATCAAGTTCACCACCGATGCCGCGGCCGCCGTCAAGCATGGCCAAATCCAGATGATCGCCGTCGGCACGCCTCCGGGCGAGGATGGTTCGGCCGACCTCAAATATGTGCTGGCCGTTGCCGAGGCCATCGGCCGGGAGATGGACGCGCCCAAGATCGTCGTGGGTAAGTCGACCGTGCCGGTCGGCACCTGCGAAAAGATAAAGGCCAAGATCGCCGCGACGCTGAAGGCGCGGGGCCGCGAGGATCTGACTTTCGACGTCGCCTCCAATCCGGAATTCCTCAAGGAGGGCTCCGCGGTGGCCGACTGCATGAAGCCCGACCGCATTATCGTCGGCACCGGCAGTGAGGATACCGAGACGGTGATGCGTGAGCTTTACGCTCCATTCAACCGCAACCACGAGAAGATGATCGTGATGGATGTGCGCAGCGCCGAGTTCACCAAATACGCGGCTAATTGCATGCTGGCGACCAAGATCAGCTTTATGAACGAAATGGCGAATCTGGCCGAGGAGCTGGGTGCCGACATCGAGGAGGTCCGCAGGGGCATCGGCAGCGATCCGCGCATCGGCTATCACTTCATCTATCCGGGCCTCGGCTATGGCGGCTCATGCTTCCCCAAGGACGTGCGCGCCCTGATCAAGACCGCGGAAGGCGTCAAGTTCGATGCCAAGCTGCTGCGCGCGGTCGAGGAACGCAACAATGAACAGAAGTCGGTCCTGTTCGACAAGGTGAACCGCTATTTCGAGGGCAATCTGAAGGGCAAGACCTTTGCGCTGTGGGGCTTGGCTTTCAAGCCCAATACCGACGACATGCGCGAGGCGCCGGCGCGTGTGTTGATGGAAGCGCTGTGGAAGGCCGGTGCCAAAGTGCAGGCTTACGATCCCGAGGCGATGCAGGAATGCCAGGCCATCTACGGACTGCGCGAGGATCTGCTCTTGTGCGGCACCAAGGAGGCAGCGCTGCGCGGCGCCGATGCTCTCATGATCGCCACCGAGTGGAAGAACTTCCAGGCGCCGTCGTTCGATGCGATGAAGGATGCGCTGATCACGCCGATCATCTTCGACGGCCGAAATCTCTACGACCCGAAGGTCATCGCTCGCTACGGCATCGAATATCACAGCATCGGCAGGATGGCGGCGTGAGACCATGCGGGAAAGGCCGGTGACAAGGCCGGCTCGGACATCAAGGACGATCACGAGGGCGCCGATGAACGCGCTCGTGTCAGCAAGGGGTCTTATCTGATGGTGTTGGGCATCAGGCCGGAACAGATCGCCAACGAACATTTTGATCTTGTCGCTGTCGGTTCCGGTTTCGGTTCGGCCTTCTTCCTGCATGCGTTCGCCAAGCAGCGAAAGGCGCGCATTCTGGTTCTGGAATGGGGCCGGCACAACACGCATGAATGGCAGCTCGAGCAGAACGTCAACACCGACATCGAGGACGAGACCACCTACAAGACCAACTCCGACAAGCCGTGGAACTACACCATCGGATTGGGTGGCGGGACGAATTGCTGGTTCGCGCAGACGCCGCGCTTTCATCCGAACGACTTCAGGCTGAAAAGCCTCTACGGGGTCGGCAACGACTGGCCGATCAGCTATGACGAGCTCGAGCCGTTCTACTGCGATGCAGAGGACGTCATGTCGATCTCAGGCGACCCCGACATGGCGGCGATGATGCCGCGTTCCAGGCCGTTTCCCCAACCACCGCATCGCATGTCGACGCCGGACCGGATGATGAAAGCGGCGCAGCCGGACCAGCATTTTGTCGTGCCGACAGCCAGGGCGCGGGTGCCGACCGCGCAGCGGTCTTCGTGCTGCGCCAATTTGCGATGCGGGTTATGCCCGGTCGACGCGAAGTTCACCGCCAACAACGGCCTGATGCACGTCTTCGAGCATCCCGACGTTTCGGTCTGCCTTGGCGCTGAAGTGCGCCGGCTCGACCATGTCGGCGGATCGGTCCGTTCGGTCGCATTCGTTCATGAGGGCAAGGAGTATTCGGTCAGCGGCGATCTTTTCATTCTGGGCGCCAATGCCATCCAGAGCCCGGCGATAATGTTGCGGTCGGGCCTATCGGGCGAATTCGTCGGGCGCGGCCTGCACGAATCCTACGGATGGAACTTCGAAGCCTATCTCGACGGTGTCGACAATTTCGACGGAAGCACCATCACCACCGGCTTGAATTTCGGCCTTTATGACGGCCCTCACAGATCAGACCATGCGGCGGCGCTGGTCTATTTCGAAAACCGCTGGCAACACGGGATGCGCCCCGAAAAGGGACGTGTCCGTCAGACGCTTCCCCTCATCATTGTCACCGAAGACCTGCTCGACCCGGAGAATCTCGTGGTCCTCGACGAGGATGAAAACGCCTTCGTCAGTTTCAATGGGGCATCCGACTACGCGGTCAAGGGCATGGCGCGGGCAAAGGAGAAATTGCCGGCGCTTCTGGCTCCGCTGCCGGTCGAAGAGATTTTCGATCGCGGCATCCGGCGGACCGAGTCGCACGTCCAGGGCACGTTGAGGATGGGCGTGAGCCCGGCGGATTCGGTTGTCGACCGCGACATGATCCACCATCGGCTCAGGAACCTTGTTGTCGTCGGCTCGAGCACATATCCAAGCTGCTCCTGTGCGAACCCGAGCCTGACCGCGGCAGCCCTCTCCTTGCGGGCGGCGAGCCGGATAGCGGGAAAGGAAATGCCCGGATGATCAAGCTTTCGCGACGCGCGGCACTGGCCATCATGGCTGGCGGAGTTGCTTCGACCGGCATCGCCTACGCCGCCGTTTCCTCGCTTTCGGATGAGGACCTGGTGCGCGTCACGCTCGAAAGATATTTCGGCAGGCTGAACATGCGCATCGAGCATATGCAGCAGTTCGTTTTGGAGTTCCAAAAGCGGAATCCCTGGATATTTCCAAACGAAAAGCTGGGCGATGCGGTCACTCTGCTTGAGGCGCTGAAATTGGGCGCCGCCCGCCGGTTGCTGCCCGAACGGAAAAAAGAGGATCTGGGGCATTTCGACCGCTGGGTCATTGCCGAGTTCCATATGCTGACCGACTACGCCCGGCGCAGTTCGCCAACCGACCCGATCCGATTCACCGGATGGCAGCCATGCACCAATCCGTTCGCCAATTTAGAGATGCAGCAGGGTGCCTGAAGGCGGGTTGCAGTCACCATCCGTAAACAAGCGATCCGTCATCGTCCGTAAACTTGAGAATGCGACAGGAGCCGAAACCATGAAAGTGCTTTTTGCAGGCGGCAACGGTTACACGCCCCAGTTCAGCGGCGGTGTCCAGTCCAGCACTCATCATCTTGCCGAGCAGCTGCTCGAGCGCGGACATGAGGCGTCGGTGCTCGCCGCGCTGTTCGGCCAGGGCGTCTTCGGCTACAAGGCGCGCGCCAAGATGAAGCTTCTGAGGCAGCGAGCGGTCATCGACAGCTATCCGGGCTATCCGGTCGTGCGGGCTTGGTTTCCCTGGGAGGCGGCGGGTTTTGCCGTCGAAAAGCTGAGGCCGGACGTCGCCGTGGTCCAGTGCCACAAGTCGGTTCCGATCGGCAAGGCGCTGCAGGCCGAAGGCGTACCGCTGGTCGTGTATCTGAGGAATGTCGAGTTTCATGAATTGGGCGGCGATCTGCGCGAGCTGCATTCGGCGCTTTACATCGCCAATTCCGAGTTCACGGCGCGCTCCTACAAGGCAAAATTCGATATCGATTCGACGGTTATACCGCCGACCATCAATCCCGCACTCTACAGCACGCCGACGACGGGTGCGTTTGTCACGCTGATCAACCCCTATGAGGAAAAAGGTTTCGAGCTTGCGGTGCGCATCGCCGCCGCCTGCTCCGAAATCCCGTTCCTGTTCGTCGAAAGCTGGAAGCTCGATGACGATCATCGGGCCCGGATCGAGCAGACGATCGCGCCGCTCGGTAACGTCACGCTGGAGAGCCGGACCAGCGATATGAAGACGGTCTATGGCCGCACGAAAATCCTGCTCGCACCCAGCAAATGGGAAGAGGCCTGGGGGCGAGTGGCGTCGGAAGCGCATTGCAGCGGCATTCCCGTCGTCGGCTCGCGTCGTGGTGGCCTGCCCGAAGCGGTCGGCTCCGGTGGCGTGGTGCTGGACTACGACGCCCCACTCGCCGACTGGGTGGCAGTGGTCAGGCGTCTGTGGACCGACAGCCAGGAATATCGGCGGCTTTCCGCGGCGGCGCGTGCATTCTCCGAGCGCCCGGAACTCGATCCGGCGAGTCAGTTCGCGACCTTCTTCTCGATGCTAGAGAGGGCGACACGACAGCCTTCGCGGCAAGCCGCCTAATGCATGTCGCCCAAAAGTGCGTAGCGGTTTTGGGACAACGACTGCATAAAACAAACCTTAAAGCGCGTCGCGTGACGCGCTTTAAGTCCCGAAACCAGGTTCAGGCCGGTCGTTTGACCCGGCTCTTGAGCGTCTCGTAGCCGCGTTCGCCAAGCAGCGTGCGCGCGACGGTCTTGATCGCCGTCTTGCGCCCGTCGGGCGAACTGATCTCCTGCAATCTGTCCGGAAGGTTGCGTGCCGTCTGTCGAAGTGCCGGAAGCGACAACGTGTCGGGATAATTTATCACATGCGTTTCCACGCACAGCACCGGTTTGCCGGAAAGCTTGGCGATTTTTAGCGCCTGCTGGTGCTCGCTTTCGATGAACAGGATGGCATCGGATTTGCGGTAGAAATCGGCCTTGAAACTGCCATGCACGCCAAGCCTTTGCCGTTCCGCCTTGCTCGGCAGGTCAAGCATGATCAGCTTGTCGTATTCGATGCCGTGCTTTGCGAGCCATGCTTCGGTAAGCGCGCGGTATCTCTCGAGCCGGCTGGTGACCAGCCAGCCGATCTTGCGGGTCGGTCCAAAGAGAGGCAGTGCTTCGCTCAGAAATTTCTCATAGGCCGGGCCGTCGTCGTTCTCCGCTTCGGTCGGATCCAGGCAGAGCACGCCGTCGATGTCGACGCAGCATTGCGCGAGGAATTTGTGGTGCATGAAATTCCACTGGAACATCCTTGGATGCGGCACGACTTCCAAGACGATGTCGGTTTCCTCGTGCTGTGGCAGCAGGCCGAACACCGCGGCAAAGGTGAAATCCGCCTTGATGCCGGCGGCCTCTACGCGGCTGCGTGCCTCGCGCATGGCGGCGCCGCCGCTGACGCTGTCGTCGATTACCAGAACCTTGCGCATGTCGGAAGCCTGCCGGTCGAGCGCGGCCCGGCGTTTGGTGACCCCCGAAGTATAGATCTTTCCGGCAAGGAAACTGTCCAGATCGGTCATAGGGATGTTCGCCGTCAGGCTGAGCAGCGTGGCGGCGAGAATGCCGCTTCGGGGAACACCGACCACCAGATCGATATCGCGCGGCAACCGGTGAAGGTTCCTGACAATGGCATCGTTCATGTCGGAGATCGATCGGTAGTGCATGGGATCAGGCCTGGTCCTCGTATGGATGTCCGTGCAAGTTACCTCGCCTCGCTTGGTGCCGCCGTGGGCGCCCGTGCCGGCAGGAGCTTCAGTGCCTCCCGAAACGCCTCGCGGCCGGAAGCAAACGCTAGGGCGACCACGATGGTGATCATGTAGGATAGCACCACCGCGCTTGCCATGGCGAGGATGTGCTGTTGCGGCAGCAGCGGCTTGGCGAACCAGATAGCGGCAAGCGCCAGATGTGCACCAAGCACGAAGGGCGTTGCCGCGCGAAGAATATGGCTTGCCCGCAGCGGCCCGGTCTTGCCGATATAGAGCCACAGGAAAGGCGTTCTGAGATACTCGCTGACTGCATAGGCGATCGCCACGCCCAGCGCGCCATAGGGCAGGCCGACGATGAAGGCCAGCACCGAGGTCAAGGCTGTTATGATGCCCCAGCGCATAAAATCGCCCGAGCGGCCCTGGCTGATGAAAAGCCATCCCGCCGGGTTGTTGAGCGGCTGCAGCAGCCCGGCAAAACCGAGCGCCAGGAAGATGCTGGAACTCTGCCGCCACTGCTCGCCGAGCACGAACGGTATCAGCACGTCGGCCATGGCGGTGGCGAAGGCGACACCTGGAAGTGCAACCAGCAAGATCAGCGGCATGACGCGAAGATAGGCGCTGCGGTAGCGGTCCGGCTCGTCCTTCAGCCTGGAAAGAGCCGGCACCATGACCTTCGACAGCGGGTTGGTGATCTGGCTCAGCGGAAACAGAAGCAGCTTGTAGGCGCGGTCATAGAGCCCAAGCTGCGCTTCGCCCCAGTATTTTCCGATCAGCACATTGTCGAGATTTCGGGCAAAGAAGTTGGCGAAGTTGAATCCGGTGATGCCGGCGCCGAAATTGATCAGCTCGCTGATGCCGCCAACCTTGCGCGGCAGGCTGGGGCGCCATCGCGAGCTTGCCCAGAAGCAAGTCGTGGGCAGCACGGCTGCTGTCAGCGTGCCAGCAAAAAGCGCCCAGTAGGAACGGTCGATGAAAGTCCAGGCGATCGACACGACGAGGCCGGCGATGGCACTTGCGACGTCGATGATGGCCAGGCGGGCGAACTGCATGCGGCGTGTCAGCAGCGCCAGATGCTGGGCGCCGAGCCCATAGGCTATGATCTGCAGCCCGAGCGCGGCCACCAGATCTGCCACCCGCGGCTCGCCGTAGAAGGCGGCGACCAGAGGCGCCGCGCCGACGAGCACGCAAGCGAGTAACACGCTGACCGCGACATTGATCCAGAAAAGGTAATTGATCTCTTCATGCTTGATTCCGCTTTTCTGGATCGTCGCCTGGGTTAGGCCAAAGTCCTGGAACAGCGCGATGAAGGCAAGCACCGGCGCACACATTGCCACCACACCGAAGTCGTGCGGCGACAGCAGGCGCGACAGCACGATGACGGAGGCGACCTGCGTCGCGACCCGCACCGATTGCGCCAAAGCCGTGACGATAGCGCCGCGTCCGACCGATCTTCGGAGAGAGCCCTCTGGCGGATCGAATGCATTGGCTTGCAAATTCAGGATCCCTGATTTTTGTGCCGGTCCCAATATCCGACCCATGGCCGATGCCACCATCAAACTACGGCATTAATTTTGCAGTGCAACAAAAAACATGGATTCCTGCCCCGCTGCACCAAAAATGTTGCGATGCAGCAAAAGCTGTACTAGGGTTTTTCCGGGCGGGCCAACAGCGGTCGAGTTTTCATGCTGCATGTCTTGTACTTGGTACACGACGTCTCCGATCCGGCAGTGCGCCGGCGGATCATAATGCTCAAGGCAGGCGGCGCCCAGGTCACACTGGCGGGCTTCCGTCGGACTGTAAGCCCGATCGCGGATGTCGAGGGCTTGCGGCCGATCGATCTTGGCGCGACGCGCGACGGCCGATTCGCCCAGCGTCTGGCAGCAGTCACAAAGGCGGCGGTCTCGATCGGTTCGAAACTAGGTTCGATGCCAAGACCCGACCTCATCGTCGCACGCAATCTGGAAATGCTGGCGCTTGCCCGGCGTGCCAGATCGGCGTTCCAGGCAACGGTGCCGATCGTCTATGAGTGTCTCGACATCCATCGTCTGATGCTTCGCGACGACTTTCTGGGCAGGGCCATGCGCGGCGCGGAACGCTATCTGGCCAGGGATGTAAAGCTGCTGGTCACCAGTTCGCCGGCCTTCATCGCCAATTATTTCAAGCCATTCGGGCAGATTGCTGCGCCGGTCGAACTGCTCGAAAACAAATATTTCGAGATTGCCGCGGTTTCGCTGGATGATCGCACAGCGGTGGAGGCCCCCACCCCTCCGCCTTGGCGGATCGGCTGGTTCGGCGCACTCCGATGCCGCCGCTCCCTAGAGCTTCTGGCCGAATTTTCCCGACGGCTCGAGGGCCGCTTCGAAATCATCCTCAGAGGCCGTCCGGCGCTTTCCGAATTTCCGGATTTTCACGGTTTCGTTGAATCCGAGCCCTGGCTCTCGTTCGGCGGGCCCTATCGGAATCCCGAGGATATGGCTACGATCTACCGTGAGGTCCATTTTTCCTGGGCCATCGATTTTTTCGAGCAGGGGCTGAATTCCGAATGGCTGCTGCCCAACCGCCTCTACGAGGGCTGCCGCTTCGGCGCCGTGCCGATCTCGATGGGCAACACCGAAACTGGCCGGTTCCTCGACCGGCAGGGGATCGGCGTTCTTTTGCCTCAAGCCACTCCCGAGGCACTCGAAGCCGCCCTGGGCGAACTGGAGGAGCATCGTTTCGGGAAATTGCGGGCGCGTGTTCTTGCCCGCAATCCGCGAATCTGGAGCCACGACCGCAGCGATTGCCGGGCGCTCGTCGAGAAGCTTCGCAGGTTGACGGCCGTGCCCGATTCATATGCTGCCAAGGCACTGGCTTAGGATGGCGTTGGATGGACATGGGCCAATGATGCAGACCAAAATTCTTCCGTCCGGCCTGATCGTGATTCCGTGCCTGAACGAAGCGTCTCACATCGGCGCGCTTGTTCATGAGCTTCGCCCGGCGGCCGAGAGGCTCGGTGCCCGGATCATCGTTGCCGATGGCGGCAGCAGGGACGGCACAAGGGCGATCGTCGAGGAGATCGTCGGGAAGGATCCGCGGATCATCCTTCTTCACAACGAAAAGCGCCTCCAGAGTGCGGCGATCAATCTCGCCGTGGCCAGTTATGGCGAAGGGGCTGAATATGTCATTCGCATCGACGCGCATGGCGGCTATTCCCCGGATTATTGCGATCGGCTGGTCGAGGAGGCGCGGATCACCGGCGCGGATTCGGTCGTCGTCTCCATGCTGACCAGCGGCAGCGGTATGGTGCAGAAAGCGGTGGCGGCTGCACAGAATTCCAAGCTCGGCACTGGCGGCTCCAAGCACCGGCATCTTTCAGTGGGAGAGTGGGTCGATCACGGCCACCATGCGCTGATGCGAATATCGGCCTTCAAGGCGGTGGGCGGCTATGACGAGACGTTCAGCCACAACGAGGATGCGGAACTCGACTACCGGCTGCGCAAGGCCGGTTACCGGATCTGGATGAGCGGCAAGACGCAAATGATCTATTACCCGCGCTCGTCGCTCGCCGACCTCTATTTCCAGTATCTCGGCTATGGCCGCGGCCGGGCAAAGAACATTCTCAAGCACCGCATGATACCGAAGGTCCGGCAGATGGTACCGCTTCTGGTGTTCCCAGTCGTCCTTCTCGCCGCTTTTTCCTTCGTGCATTGGCTGGCAATCACGCCGCTGCTGGTGTGGGCGTCGGTCTGCCTCGGCTATGGCGCGTGGACCGCGATCAGCCAGCGCACTCCGGACAGTGCGCTTGCCGGGATTTCGGCGATGGTCATGCATTTCGGCTGGTCCGTCGGCTTCTGGCTGCAACTGCTTGGACCCCGATCACAGCGTAGAGTGGCGTGATGGGTGTGGCCGAAAAAAACCGCAGCATTGACATCTGCGTCTGCACCTTTCGGCGGCCGGAGCTTGCTGACACGCTTCGCTCGATAGCCGCCCTTGACGTGCCTTCGGGATACGACATCCGCGTCATCGTGGCCGATAATGATGACGGCCCGACGGCAGAACTGCTGGTGGCAACGTTGGCGGAGACGTTGAAGTTGCCGGTCAGCTACCATCATTGCCCGGCGCGCAACATCTCGATCGCCCGCAACGCCTGCCTCGACGCCAGCACGTCGGATTTCGTCGCCTTCCTCGACGACGACGAAACGGCATCGTCCAGATGGCTCGCCGAACTGGTGGCGACGGCGGAGGTGAGTGGCGCCGCCGCCGTGCTCGGGCCGGTGCGGGCGCGCTATCGGCCGGACGCGCCCGACTGGATGCGCCGCGGCGATTTCCACTCGACCCTGCCGGTCTGGGTGCGCGGCGAGATCCGCACCGGCTACACCTGCAACGTCCTGCTCAGGATGGGCGCCGACTGCCTCCGCGGCCGACGGTTCAGCCTGGCGCGTGGCCAGACCGGCGGCGAGGACACCGAATTCTTCGATCATATGGTCAAGGCCGGCGGCCGCATCGCCTTTTCGCCGCAGGCCTGGGTCGACGAAGTGGTGCCGCGCGCCAGGGCCGCATTCGACTGGCTCCGGCGCCGCCGGTTCCGCGCCGGGCAAACGCATGGGCACCTTCTGGGGCGCGACGCGAATGGGCTCGCGCTGGTGAGGCAAGTTGGTCTTGCCTCGGCAAAGGCGGTCTTTTGTTTCGCATCGGCAATCCCGGTCGCCATCAATCCCGTGCGCAGGAACCGCAGCGTGCTTCGCGGCGTCATGCATGTCGGTGTCGTGAGCGGTCTCGTCGGTGTGCGTGAAATCCGCCAGTACGGCCTGCCCTCGCCGCAGGAAGGGGGCAAGCATGCAGCCTGACGTCACCTTTGTCATTGCCGCCTACAATGCGGAGCTGACCATCGAGCGGGCGATCGCCAGCGCCATCGCCCAGCGCGATGTCAGCGTCGAAATCATCGTCGTCGACGACCAGTCACGCGACCGGACGATCGATCTGGCGCGATCCTACCCCGAAGACATCGTACGCGTTGTCGCACTTGAGCAAAACCGTGGTCCTGGCGGCGCCAGGAATGCCGGCCTTGAGCTTGCTCGCGGCAGGTGGGTCGCGGTCCTCGATTCCGATGACGCGGTCTATCCCGGGCGAATCTGCACCATGATTGACCGTGCGGAGAAAGCGGGCGCCGAGATCGCGGTCGACAATCTCCAGGTCGTTCGCGAGGACGGCGTTGCCGAGGAGGCGATGTTCCCGGCCGACTACCTGGAGGGGCTCGGTGAAATCTCGCTGGCGGACTATATCGCCGGCAACGTGGTCTTCGAATCCAGGTTCAATCTCGGCTATCTCAAACCGATCTTCCAGCGACGCTTCCTGAGCGAAAACGGGCTTCGCTATGACGAAGGCCTGATCATCGGAGAAGATTACATCCTGCTGGCCAGTGCTCTGGCCAAGGGCGGCAAATGCGTGGTCGAGCCGACGACCGGCTATGTCTACCACATCCGGACCGGCTCCATTTCCCGCGTGCTTGAACTTCATCACGTCGAGGCGATGCGCAAGGCCGACCTCGTTTTCGCCAGGACCCATTCGATGGACGCAGCCGCCGAGGCCGCTTTCGCGAGGCGCACGCGCAGCCTGCGCAAGGCGGCGTCTTTCCTTTCGTTGGTCCAGCACATCAAGGCCCGATCCCCCCTCAAGGCGGTGTGGACGGTGCTCAGCGATCCGGCGGCGGTTCGGCATATGGGCATGCCGATCGCCGTTCGGCTGCGAAGGGTGGCGGCGCAATTTGCCGCGGGTGCGGGGGAGGTGAAGGGTGCAGGCAGCTGAAAAATAGTTTGGCGGCCTGCGACAGGTTGAAGTGATCTCCTCAGAAGGAATATGCAATGAAGAAAGTCAGGAAGGCAGTCATACCGGTAGCGGGGCTTGGAACGCGATTCCTGCCGGCGACCAAATCGATGCCGAAGGAAATGCTGCCGGTCGTCGACAGGCCTGTCGTGCAATACGCGGTGGACGAGGCGTTCGAAGCCGGCATCGAGCACATTGTCTTCGTGACGGGCCGCAACAAGGCGGTCATTGAGGATTATTTCGATCTGCATCCCGAACTGGTCGGGACCTTGGAGCAGACCGGCAAGACGGCTCAGCTTCAGGCGCTCGAAAGCCTGCTTCCCGTGGCTGGCGCGACGAGCTTCATCCGGCAGCAGTCGCCGCAAGGTCTCGGCCATGCGGTATGGTGCGCCCGGGAGGTCATCGGCGATGAGCCTTTTGCGTTGCTGTTGCCGGACATGGTGTCCTTCGGCGGGCGCGGATGTCTCGCCGAAATTGCCGACCTCTATGCGCAGACCGGTGGAAACGTTATCGCTGTCGAGCGCTGTGATCCGACCGAGACCAGCAAATATGGCATTGTCGGCTGCGGCGCGGATGTCGGCTCGGGTTTCGAGGTCACCGCCATGGTCGAAAAGCCGGCTCCGGCCAATGCGCCGTCGAACTACTACATCAACGGCCGCTACATCCTGCAGCCCGAGATCTTCGCGCTGCTCGGCAATCAGCAGCGCGGCGCCGGCAACGAGATTCAGCTGACCGACGCCATGGTCCGCCTTGCGCAGAGCCAGGCTTTCTTCGCCCAGCCCTTCAACGGTCGAATGTTCGACTGCGGCTCGAAGGAGGGGTTCATCCAGGCCAATGTCGCATTCGCGCTGGCGCGTGACGACATGAAGGGGTCGATCTTCGAGATGCTTCAGGAGTTCGTCCGGTCGCATGAGCGCCGGGTGGAAGCCGCATAAAGCCCATTATTTGGGAGCATTAGCAAATGGATGATGACGCAAGACACGCCGGTATGTTTTGCTGCCCAGGTCTCGCGGTGTCTGGCATGAAGCTTGCAGCGTAGATATGCTGATGCTCTCGATTTTGCTCTAGCGTCTGCAACTTGAGCATCGGAACCAAAGTGGAGACCGGTTTTGGGAAAATCCGATGTTCGACAAAAATAGAGCGGCGGCACAGTTCGACTTGAGAGACCGCCGCTCTAGGTACAAACTAGAATTGGACCGAAGATGAATTATGCCAATTTTCCTCTCGACAAGAGGAAGCCATTGCCGAGTTCGGACGCAGTCAGCGCCGAAGACTTTATCGATGTCGAGCGCTTGCTCGGCATGGCAGCAAGGCAGGCAAAGGTTGTTGCGGCATGCGCCGCCATCGGACTTTTTCTGGGCGTGCTCTATTTGCAGACCACGCCTCCCACCTATATGGCAATGAGCCGCGTGCTGATCGACGAAGGCTTGAACAAGGTCGTTGATGAGGTCTCGGCGGCGTCGGTGAGCATGCAGACCGACTCCGCCATTTTGAGCCAGATTGAAATTCTCCACTCGGCGAGGCTGGCGGCGGTGGTCGTCGACAAGCAGAAGCTCGATCAGAACGACGCTTTCATGGACCCTCCGACGTCGGCCGTGTCGAAAGCTGCCGATTTTGTGCGCGGCGTGGTCCGGTATTTCCGTCCCAGTCCCGCCGTGGGTACTACCGACGTTACTCAGCTTGATCCGGCGACGCGTGACGCGATGATTGCGTCGTCACGCCGCGATTACGCTATCCTCAAACTGCAAAACGAGGTGCAAGCCGAGCGCATCGGTCGAAGCTATGTGATCTCCATCGCCTACCAGGCGACGGACCCCGCTCTTGCGACCGCGGTCACCAAAGCCTATGCCGACGCCTATCTCGCGGATCAGCTCGATGCGAGCTTCGATGCGACCGAGCGGGCGGCGGTCTGGCTGCAAGGCCGGCTGACGGAGCTTCGCGAAAGTTCCCAGGCAGCGGCGCTCGCCGTCGAGAAGTTCAGGGCCGAACATGGGCTGGCCGTCGATGACGGCCAGTTGATCAGTGACAAGCAACTGTCGGACCTCAATGGCCAGCTCATTGAGGCGCAGGCCGATACCGCCCGCGCCAGCGCCCGTTACCAGCAATACAAGTCGATCGTCGAAAGCGGTTCGGACAACGCATTCAGGGACGCCGCCATATCCGCCGACCAGCCGAGCAACTCGGTCATTTCAACGCTCAAGACCCGCTATCTCACTGTCGCCAAGCGGCAGCAGGATATCGAAGCCAATTTCGGGGCTGAGCATCCCCAGGCGGTCGCACTTGCCAAGGAAAAGGCCGACATTTCGGCGCAGATTTTCGGCGAGCTGAAGCAATTGACCGAAAGCTACCGCAACGAATACGAAGTCGCTCTCGCACGCGAGACGGCGCTCCGCGCAAATGTCGCGCTAGCGGCTGGCAAGAGTTCCATCGACAACCAGTCGAAGGTCAAGCTGCGCGAATTGGAGCAGAAGGCAACCGCGCTGTCGACGCTCTATCAGACGTTCCTTGGCCGCTACGAGGAAGCGTCCCAGCAGCAATCCTTCCCGGTCGGCAAGATCCGCGTCATCTCCGACGCGACGCTGCCGAAGTCCGCGGCAACCCCGCGCATGTCCATAGTGCTGGGACTTTCGCTTGTTCTTGGCATGATGATGGGAGCCGGGGTTGGCGGCCTGAATGAATTCAGGGAACGGTTCTTCAGGACCGGCGAAGACGTTCGCGATCGCGTCGGCCTCAAATTCCTCGGCTACCTGCCGATCATCGGCAGCAAGGTCGTCAAGGATGACAGGCGCGATGACGGTCAGGCGGACCTCAAAACCGCTCACTCACCGTCGGTCGCTGAAAGGCGCGCGCGCATGCGGGTGAGCATCGACGCTCCAGCATCGATGTTTTCCGAAACGCTCCGCAGCGCCAAGATTGCCTTCGACGTCGTGATGGAAGGGCAAGGCAGCCGGGTCATTGGCGTAGTCTCGGTCCTTCCCGGCGAGGGCAAGTCGACCGTGGCGGCGAATCTGGCCGGATTGCTTGCCGCCAACGGGTCGAAAACCCTGCTGGTGGACGGCGACCTGCGCAACCCCGGCCTCAGTCGCAGCCTTGGCATGGAGGCCGAGCAAGGCCTTATGGAAGCGGTGGTGAGTGGGCAGACCTGGCAGTCCGTCGGCAAGATCGACCGGCAGACGAAGCTGGCGATCGTCCCGGCCGTCCCGCGCGGTCATTTCTCGCACACTAGCGAGCTTCTGTCGTCGGCCGGAATGCGGCGTTTCATCGACAACGCCAAGGAAACCTTCGAATACATCATCGTCGACCTGCCGCCGCTCGGACCGGTGGTCGATGCCAAGGCCTTTGCCCCGCTTGCCGACGGCTTCGTGCTCGTGACCGAGTGGGGGCGCACGCCGCGTGCGATGGTGCAATCCATACTGAGCTCGGAATCCTATATCGCCAACAAGATCGTCGGCGTCGTCTTGAACAAAGTCGATTTGAAGAAGCTGGCGAAGTATGGATCGATCGGCGCCTCGGAAAAATTCTTCGACAGATATTCGAGCTACTATCTGGAAAAATCGGAAGCGCGGACGAAGGCAAACACCTGAGGCGGTATACAAGAACGAATGTTGAGCACGGCGTCGTCGTCCTGCGCGGCGAGACCGATACCGAGCCTGATGCTGGTGCATGAATGCCCTCGAACAGAGCATGATCGGCAGCCTTGCGCATGAAGCTGACTTGGTCGGCAGGAATGTCGCTTCTGGTGCTGGTCGATCTCCTCGCTTGACCCGAGAGGTCGCCGAACCGCGCCGGGTCGACACGGTTGGAAAAACTCACCACTGCAGAAGATGATCCACGATAGAAAATAATTCCCGCTTGGGAAGTCGCGTCGTCATGCCGCAAAGCGTGGACACCAATTTTCGCGCCGCACGTTCACAGCAGGACTTTGCAGCCAGGAACCGGCGTGACACGCCGGTGCGGTTACGCGGCCTTGAGCCGATAGCGGAAGATGGTGTGGTCGAGCAGAAGCCGGATTCGCGGTTCGGCCTCGATCGCAATCAGCCAGCTCGCGGCGATCATGGTCGCGCCGACGATGACCAGCGAAAGCAGGTATGGCACTCCCGCGCGCATCAAGGCCCCGAGAATAGCCGCGCCGACGACATTATGGATCAGATAGAGAGGGTAGGTCATCAGCCCGATCCGACGCCAGCCGCGCCAGGACAGGTCGAGCCGTAACGACCACGCCATCAGCGCCATGGCAGCGAGAAACAGGACGATCGGCGGCGCATAGGGCATCGCGGCTTCGACCTTGATGCTGCGGACGTCGACAGCACTGACGATCTGCAGCACGCCGCCGGCCAGGAACAAGGCGCAGAAAACAAGGCGGGCGGGCGTCACTGCCTTGAAACGCATCAGCCAGAGCAGCACACCTGTCGCGAAAAAACATCCGTGATGCACCAGGAGCAGGTCGAGCCAGCGCGCCTCGGCAAGGTCCGACCAGTCGAATGGATAATACAGGCACCAAAAAAGCGTGCTGATCGCGCCGAGCGCAACTGCCACCGCTTCCATCAGATCGAAGCGGCCGAGCCGCAGCAGGATCCAGACGACAGCATAAAAGGCGATCTCGATGCCGAGCGTCCAGTAGACGCTGTCGACCCAGGGGTTGAACGGAACGAACAAGGCGGTGCGCAAGAGCCTGGTGACAGCGTCCGTCGGCCAACTGAGATCGACGAAAAGCAGCACCATCACGGTGACTGGCGCGCAGATCCAGACGGCCGGCGCCAATCGTTTCACCCTTGCCTCGAAAAACCGCAGCGGTGTCGAATGCTCGGCGCTGAAGGCGATGACGAAGCCGCTGATGACGAAGAATATCTGGACACCGACCCATCCGAATTGGACCAGCCCGCCTATTTCCGGATGGGTCGGGATGCCGCCCGTCGCGCGCGCCGAAACGCCCTTCGGGAACGCCCACACCCAGAAGCCGTAGTGGTAGAACATCACGAGGACGGCGGCGAGAAAACGCAGGATGTCGATGCCGCCGAATGTGGTTTTTTGCTGAGCCATGCCGTGCCTTCGGAATGGCCCCCCACGCAAAGTTTAAGGGCTATTGCTGCATTGCACAACAGACGATTGCAGTGCAGGATGAATTCGTGAATTCGTCCGACGCCGCGATCCGCCGGCCGCGCTCCGAAAGCAACTAAAGCCCGATGCCGCGCCCTTTGAGCGCCGCAGTGATCTCGTCGAGAATGGCCGGGTCGTCGATGGTCGCCGGCATCGTCCATCCTTCCTTGTCGGCAATCTTCTGCATGGTGCCGCGCAGGATTTTGCCGGAGCGCGTCTTTGGCAGGCGCTTGATCGTCACCACCGTCTTGAGGGCGGCGACCGGGCCGATCCGCTCGCGCACCAGGGTGACCACCTCGGCCTCGATGGCGCCGCTGTCACGCGCGACACCCGCATTCAGCACCACGAAGCCGAGCGGAACCTGGCCCTTCATCGCATCGGCGATGCCGATGACGGCGCATTCGGCAACGTCGGGATGCGCGGCCAGCACCTCCTCCATGGCGCCGGTCGACAGCCGGTGGCCGGCGACATTGATGATGTCGTCGGTCCGGGCCATGACGAACAAATAACCGTCCTCGTCCATCATGCCGGCATCCGCCGTTTTGTAGAAGCCGGGGAATTCGTCGAGATAGGCTTGGCGAAACCGGTCATCGGCATTCCACAGCGTCGGCAGGCAGCCGGCCGGCAGCGGCAGCTTGACTACGACATTGCCCAACTTGCCGCGCGGGACTTCGTGCCCGGCATCGTCGAGCACGCGAATGTCGTAGCCGGGCATCGGCACGCCGGGCGAGCCATATTTCACCGGCAGCAGGCCCAATCCGGCTGGGTTGATCGTCATCGGCGAGCCGGTCTCGGTCTGCCACCAATGGTCGATCACCGGCACGTTCAGTTTCTGCTCCGCCCATTTGATGGTTTCCGGATCGGCGCGCTCGCCGGCGAGGAACAGCGTGCGGAACTTCGACAGGTCGTATTTCGGAACGAATTCGCCCTTGGGGTCCTGTCCCTTGATGGCGCGGAAGGCGGTCGGCGCGGTGAACAGCGCGACGACTCCATGCTCGGCGATCACCCGCCAGTAGGTGCCGGCGTCGGGCGTGCCGACCGGCTTGCCCTCGAACAGGACGGTTGTGCAGCCATGCAGCAGCGGGCCGTAGACGATGTAGGAATGGCCGACCACCCAGCCGACGTCGGAAGCCGCCCAGAACACCTCGCCCTGCTTGACGCCGAACTCGTTCTCCATCGACCATTTCAGCGCAACCATGTGGCCGCCATTGTCGCGCACGATGCCCTTGGGCTGGCCGGTCGTTCCGGACGTGTAGATAATGTAGAGCGGATCGGTGGCGAGCACCGGAACGCAGTCGACATTGGCGCCCGCGGCCCGCTCGCGGGCGACGGCGTCGGCATAGTCGATGTCATGGTTTTCCCTGAGCTCGCAGCGCAGTTGGTCGCGCTGCAGGATAAGGCAGGCCTCGGGCTTGTGCCGCGACATCTCGATCGCCGTGTCGAGCAGCGGCTTGTAGGCAACGACGCGCCCGGGCTCCAGGCCGCAAGAGGCGGAAATGATCAGCTTCGGCCTGGCGTCATCAATGCGCGTGGCGAGCTCGTGCGAGGCAAAGCCGCCGAAAACGACCGAATGCACGGCGCCGATCCGGGCGCAGGCAAGCATGACGAAGGCCGCTTCCGGCACCATCGGCATGTAGATGATGACTCGATCGCCTTTTTGGACGCCGCGGTTCTTCAGCACCGAGGTCAGCGCGATCACCTCGCGTTTCAGTTCGGCATAGGTGAATTTCCTGATCGTGCCTGAAATCGCGCTGTCATGGATCAGCGCGGTCTGATCGGCGCGGCCACCCGCCACATGGCGGTCGACGGCGTTGAAGCAGGTGTTGCAGGAGGCGCCGCCAAACCAGCGCCCATAGACGCCGGCATTCGGATCGAAGACCGTGTCGAACGGTGAGAACCAGTCGATGGCTTTGGCCGCATCCGCCCAGAATTTTTCCGGGTCGCGTTTCCAGCCGTCATAGACCTCGTGGTAGCGTGACGCCATCCGGCTTACTCCCCAGGAATGTTTTTCTGCCTTTGAAATAGCGTATGCTGTTTTTGCAAGCATGTGCAATTTCGTCGTTTGGCGTTCTCGCCTTGGTCGCAAATACCCGGCACGATGGTCTCGGGTCATAATTGCAGTCTGGGTCATAATTGGGGGCAAGTCGCAATGAAGTTGCGGTGCAAGGTTGGATCTGCCGTTTTGGCGGCGATGCTGTTGGTGGTCGCTTCCGCCGCTCAGGCCGGCGATGCGGCGGCACGGCGCATTATCGGCTTTTCGCCGGACGGTAGCTACTTCGCCTTCGAACAATACGGCACGCTCGATGCCGGCGCTTCGGATTCGGGCTGGTCGGAGATCGACATCATCGACACGCGCACCGATGAATTCGTCGGTGGTAAGCCGATCCGCATCATCGACGAAACCGAGGAGGCGACGCTCACTCTCGATCAGGCGAGGGCACAGGCTGCCGCGCAGGCGGCGCCGATCCTCGCCCGATATGCCATCGCGCCGCGCGGCGAGCGGACGGCTGTGGACAGGTTCACCTTTCCCGACGACATGGTCGCTTACCAAGACATTGCGCGCCTCGAGCAGGTTTCGCAGAAATCGCTTTCGCCGAGCTATGACGTGCTTGGCATCTCTAGCATCCAGCTCGACCAGATCCTGGCCGACAGCACGACGGATTGCTCGTCAAGCTTCGACGAGACGCAGCAAGGCGCCGCGACCGGCAAGGCATTCGGTTTCCGCCTGACGCTGCAGGGACAGGATGGCAAGCCGTTCAAACTGCTGCATCAGGACAAGGCCGTGCCCGGCTCGAGGCATTGTCCGACTTCCTACAGCCTGTCGGAATCCTATGCATTCACCCCGGACGGCAAACCGGCTGTGCTTGCCGTGCTCGTGCAACGCTTCAGTCAGGGATTTGAAGGACGGGACCGCCGCTTTATCGCAGTGACTGGCCAGGTGCGTTGAAAAGCGCCTGCTTGCGCTCAAATGCGGTTCTAAAGCGGCAGCGCCGCGAGCATGAGGCCGACACCGCCGGCGATCAGCAAGGCGGCGACCAGCGCCTTTCTGTGACGTTCGAAACCGGTCGGCGCCCGATCCCAATTGTAACGCATGTTCTGCCTCCAAAAACCCGCCGGATTTTCTTACCTTACCAAAGGTAAAGGAAAAGCAACATTGTGCCTAACTCCACCACACTGGCCTGACAATGCTCGGCATAGCGCATGACAGTGTTGTCACCGACTGTCTTTGGGATTCCTTGCAAAGGCCCGCTTCGCAGACCGAAGCGGGCTTTGCTTGACGGCCACTTCTTGTCGTGAGCCGCAGCGCGGCCTTGGCCGTGCTACATCCCCCGGCGTAGCGCAGCCGTATGTACCGGCGCGTCCCACAATGCGGTCGTCTCGTCATCGAGCATGGTCAGCGTGATCGAACAGCCGGCCATGTCGAGCGATGTCACATAGGACCCGACCAGTGAGCGAGTGACCGTCACGCCGTTTCTCTCGAAGAGTTTCCGGGCACTGTTGTACATCAGGTAGAGCTCCATCAGCGGCGTGCCGCCAAAGCCGTTGACGAAAAGCAGCGCCGGGCCTTTTGCCCTGTCACCGAGATCGCCTGATATCGCCGCGCAGATCTCCTCGGCGATGGCGTCGGCGCTCTTCAACGCGTCGCGGCGGCGGCCGGGTTCGCCATGGATGCCGACGCCGAATTCCATCTCGCCGTCGCCGATATCGAAGGTCGGCTTGCCGGCGGCCGGTACGGTGCAACTGGTCAGCGCAACGCCCATAGAGCGCGTTGCGCCATTGACGCGCTCGCCGAGCGCCTTCAACGGCTTCAGTGCCATGCCTTGCTCGGCTGCGGCACCGAGGATCTTCTCGACCACCAGCGTGCCGGCAACGCCGCGCCGGCCAGTGGTGTAGGAGGAGTTCTCGACCGCGACGTCGTCATTGGTCACCACTTGCATCACGCCCTCCGACATTTCGGCGGCCATCTCGAAATTCATTACATCGCCCTCGTAGTTCTTGACGATGAACAGGCAGCCGGCGCCGGTGTTGACCGCTTCCGCGGCCGCCAGCATCTGGTCCGGCGTCGGCGAGGTGAACACCTGGCCGGGGCAGGCGGCATCCAGCATGCCATGCCCGACCAGCCCGCCATGCAGCGGTTCGTGGCCAGAGCCGCCGCCGGAGATCAGCGCCACCTTGCCGGGCTTGAGTGTCCTGCGGCGCACGAATTTATGCTCGTCGCCAAGCGCCAATATGTCGGCATGGGCGGCAACGAAGCCATCGAGGCTTTCGGTCAGCACCGTGTCAACAGAATTTAGAAACTTCTTCATGGCCGTCTCCTCCCGAAATAGCTGAACTTGGCGCGACTATGTCCCGCCCTTGCCGGCGATGCTGGTGATCTTCTGGATGAAATCGTTGACCGCCCGATCGAGCGCCGCATTCTGCTTGTCGTCGCCGAAATCGGGAACGATCAACGAGACATGCCGCGTCTTGCGCATGCCTGATGCCACCGACATTTTCCCGGGATGCGCCTGATGGTAGGCGGCTAGAAAATGATCGCGTTCGGCCGGGCTGAAATGGCAGACGGAGAAAATAGCCGGCAAATGTTTTGACGGGATCGGGATCGAGTAGGTCGGGCTGGAAATCTGGGTGACGAAGCTGCGATGCTTGCCCAACGCGTCGGCGAGGCGCTGGCGCATCCCGGACGGGCGCTGGTCGAGGACCTGCGACAGGATCGTCTTATAGGCGCGGATCGCCTCTTCGGAGCCGGCTTCAGGTGTCTTGTCGGCCATGCCGGTGCCTAGATCGAAACGTCCGCAATGGCCGCCTTGGCCATTGCGAGTTGTGCGGGAACCACGGAAAGGTCGCGCAGGCCGGCCTCAATCAGCGCCGGGATTGCCGCCGGATCGCCGCCGGCGTCGCCGCATAGGCTGACCGGAATCCTTTGCACGCGGCCGAACGCCGCAACCGAGGCGATCAGCCGAAGCACGGCCGGATGCCTGATCGAATTGAGATGCGCAACCAACGCGTTGTCGCGCGCCGCCGCCATCACATACTGCGTAAGGTCGTTCGAGCCGATCGAGAAGAAGGCGACCTCGGTAAAAGCCTCAGGAGCGATCGCCACCGACGGCACCTCGACCATGATGCCAAGCGGCGGCATTTTTTGCGCGACGCCGCGCGCGGTAAGCGCGGCCTGCTCTTCCGCGAAGAGCGCGGCGGCACGTTCATATTCGTCCCTAACGGCGACCATCGGGAACATCACCTTCAGATTGCCATGCACGGCGGCGCGCAGCAGCGCCCTGATCTGCAGCCGAAAAACCTCCGGTCTTGCCAGAGACAACCTGATGCCGCGCAGGCCAAGGAACGGATTAGTTTCCGCCACGGTGAAGGCTGGCACCGGCTTGTCGCCGCCGGCGTCGACGGTGCGAATGGTCACCGGTCTGCCTTCAGCCCATTCGAGCACCTTGCGGTAGGCGCGATACTGCGTTTCCTCGTCTGGCAGCGTTTTGCCGAACAGGAACTCGGTTCGCATCAGCCCGACGCCGTCGCAGGTCGAGACATCGATGTTGTCGACATCGGACGGATCGGCGATGTTGACCTGCACCCGCACCGCCGTGCCGGCTTTCGTCACCGCCGGCCGGGCCAAAAAAGTTTCCGCCCTGTCGCGACGCGCCGCGAAAGACGACGATGATCGCCGGAACGCCTCGACCTCTGCCCTTGATGGCGCCAATATGATGCCGCCATGCTCGGCATCAAGCAGGGCGACGCCGGCAAGATGAGCCGGCGAAGTACCGAGCCCGACTGCCCCAAGCCCCACGACCATCGGCACGCCGCGCGAGCGCGCCAGCATGGCGACATGGCTGGCGGCACTGCCCGCTTTCAGTGCGATGCCGCCGCCGGAACTCCAGTCGGTTTCGAGAAAGCGCGTCGGCGCGATGTCCTCGCCGTAGAAGATAGCTCCTGCCGGCGCCGCAGGGTCGCTGTCCTCGGTCAGCGCGCGCAGCACCTGGTCTCTGATGTCGCGCATGTCGGCGGCGCGCGCCCGGAAATAATCCTGGTCTGACGTTTCGTAGCCTACAATTTCGGCGTCGAGCGCCTGCCGCCAGGCCGCATCGGCCGGCTGGCCGGCGGCAATCGCGGCAAAGGCCGGGCCGGTCAGCGCATCGTCATCCAGCATGGCGAGCTGGAATTCGAGAATGTCGGCGGCGTCGCCCTTGGTCGCTTCGATCAGCGTCGCAAGCCGGCCTGTCGCTGCCGTGATTGCCGTTTCGAGCGCGAGCCTCTCGTCCGCGGCGGTCGCCTTACGGCCATAGCGCGCGACAACCGGATCGAGGTTGAATAGCGGCCCTTCGGCATAGCCGGCCGAAGCCGAAATCCCCTGCAGCCTAAGCGGTTCGGGCATGGTCCACGCCCTCGTCGAAATCGCGCCGCACCAGCTCGACCAGCGCGCCGACCGCCTCGCCGGCGCCGTCACCCCTCGCTCGGATATGCAGCACCGTCCCTTTCGGCGCCTTGGCGGCCATCACCTTGACGATGCTCTTGGCATCGAACCAGGGCCCGTTGGCGGCGAGCGCCACTTCGACTTCGGCCGAAAATGTTTTGGCGAGCTTGGTGAACTTCACCGAAGGGCGCGCATGCAGGCCCACCTCATGGCTGATCAGGACGGTGGCTTCTGCGGATGCCGACATGCTGTCAAAATTCCTGTTATTCACGATGGCGACAATTCGTGTGCCGTCGCCACCACTTCCCTGAGCGAAGCGCCGCCGGAAGCCTCCGTCGCCGCCATCACCGCGCCTTCGACGATCGGCGCATTGCAGACGATGATCTTGTGCGCACGCGGCTCGCCGATCATCTCGACCGCCATCTCGCTGTTGGTCTCGGCGCCGCCGAGATCCACAAGTATGGCGACACCCGCCTCCGACCAGGCCTTGTTGATGGCGCCCATGATCGCCTCGACATTGGTTCCCAGCCCGCCATGGCCGTTTCCGCCGCACCATGCAAGCGGCACTTCGTCGCCGACCATCTGGCGCACCATGTCTGCCGTGCCCTCGGCGACCAGCGGTGAATGCGATACGATAACGATGCCGACATTGCTCATGCGTGCCCCTTGATGGTCTCAGTGACAGCCCGCACCAGAAGCGCGACCGAGCGCCCGCCGGCATCCATATGGCCGATCGAGCGGTCGCCGAGAAACGAAGCGCGTCCGCGCAACGCCTTCATTGGCACGGTGGCATCGGCCGCACTGTCCGCGACATCGGCGATTTCCGCCTCGGTTTTTCCCTGCAGCAGGGCGTCATGCACTGGCTGCAGCACGTCGAGCATGGTCTTTTGCCCGACCTGCGACTTGCCCCTGGCTGCCACCGCCTCGATTGCCTTGCCGAAAGCCATAGCCAGATTGGCGCGATCCGGCTCTGCGGAAATCTCCTTGCCGAGCGCCATGAACAGCGTCCCGAACAGCGGGCCCGAGGCTCCACCGACGGTCATCACCAGCTTGGTGCCGATCGCCTTTAGCGCCTCCGGCAATGGCTTTGCCGCAAACGCCTCGGCCTCCGCCCGCACTGCCTCGAAGCCGCGCTTCATGTTCAGCCCATGGTCGCCGTCGCCGATCGCCTGGTCGAGCGCGGTCAGTTCGTCCGCGTGGGCGGCAATCGTGTCGGCGGTGACGGATATCAGTGTCTTCAGGTCAACCTTGACCATCGTCCCAGTCTTGACCATCGTCCCAGCGCTCATCGGTTTGCAATCCTATTGCCGGCCTGGTCGAAGAACAGCGGCGCCCGGTAACGGATAATCACCCTGTCGCCCTTTTCCAATTGGATGTCGGGGTCGGTCAGCGTCACCAGCTTTTTGCTTCCCACCGTCACATGCAGGTGGTTCTGGTCGCCCAGATGTTCGACCCAGTTAACAACGCCGTCGGCGGGGCCATTCGATGCCTTGCCGATCGACAGATGTTCTGTACGCGCGCCGATCGTTTTGGTTCCCGCCGGCATATCGCCATCCGGCAGCAGGCCGGTCGGCAACAGATTGATCGCCGGCTGGCCGAGCCTTGCGGCGACATGAAGGTTTGCCGGCTCCGAGTAGATGGTGCGTGGCGTGCCGATCTGCACCAGCACGCCGTCGGCGAGAATTCCGATGCGATCGGCCATCGTCATCGCTTCGATCTGGTCGTGCGTGACATAAAGCATGGTGGCGCCGAGCTCGGCCTGGATGCGCTTGAGCTCGAGCCGGAGATCGGCGCGCAGCTTGGCATCGAGCGACGACAGCGGCTCGTCCATCAGATAGATCGAGGGCTTGCGCACCAGGGCGCGCCCGATGGCGACGCGCTGCATCTCGCCGCCGGAAAGCTTGGTGGAGCGGTTGTTCAGCTTGTGGTGGATACGCACCATCTTGGCCACATCCTCGACGCGGCGACGCACCGCGGCCTCGCTCAGCCGCCGCGCCGGCGAGCGCAGCGGAAAGGCCAGGTTGTCGTAGACCGACAGATGCGGATAGAGCGAATATTGCTGGAAGACGAAGGCGGTGTCGCGCTCGGCCGGCGACAACATTGTCGCATCGCGGCCGCCGATATGGATTGAGCCCATATCCGGCCGTTCCAATCCGGCGATAAGCCGCAGCGTCGTCGTTTTGCCGGCGCCGGTCGGGCCGAGCAGCACGACGAATTCGCCATCGGCGACGTGCAGATCGAGAGTGTCCACGGCGACATGCTCGCCGAAGCTCTTGGTCACGCTCTTGATGTCCACGTCAGCCATGATGCGCTCTTCCCTGGGAAGCCGCGTCATGGATTGCGGTTCGCACCGCGCGGCCGGAGCCCTTCTCGAACAGCGACAGCCGTGCGCTGCTCAGCGCTAGGCCGACATGGTCGCCCGCATTGAGCCGGATTTCGGCCGGCACCCGCGCCTTGACGATGCCGCCGGATGTCTCCACCGCAACGATCTGCGTGGTGCCGAGATATTCGGTGCCATAGATGGCGCCGCGCAGCTTCGACGCGTCGTCGAAGCGGATGTGCTCCGGTCGGATGCCGAGCGCCATGTCGGCCGGCGCGATGTCCTCGCGCACCTCCGGCACCGCCACTTTGGCGCCTTGCACCACGATCTCCCTGACGCCCTTTGAAAGCCCGCCGCCGAAGCCGAGAAAGTTCATCGGCGGCGAGCCGATGAAATCGGCGACGAACATGGTCGCCGGCCGGTCGTAGATTTCGCGCGGCGTGCCGAACTGTTCGATGACGCCGTGGTTCATAACCGCGATCTTGTCGGCCATCGACATCGCTTCCATCTGGTCATGCGTGACGTAGACCGTGGTGGCGTGGATGCGGTTGTGCAGTTCGCGCAACTCATGGACCATGAGATCGCGGAATTCGGTGTCGAGCGTGCCGAGCGGCTCGTCCATAAGGAAGCATTTTGGCCGCCGCACGATGGCGCGGCCGAGCGCGACGCGCTGGCGATCACCGCCGGCAAGGCCGGAGACCGATTTGTTGAGCAGATGATCGATGCGCAACAGCTTCGCCGTCTCTTCGACGCGCTGGCGGATTTCGATGCCTGGCATACCTTGTGCCAACAGCGGGAAACCGATGTTCTTGCGCACATTCATATGCGGATAGAGCGCGAACAGCTGGAAGACGAAGGCGATGTCGCGCTCGCGGGCACGCCGCATGGTGACGTCCTCGCCACCGAGCAGGATCTTGCCGCCGGTCGGCAGTTCGAGCCCGGCAATCATGCGCAACGTCGTCGTCTTGCCGCAACCCGACGGCCCCAGCATGACGAAGAACTCGCCATCCCCGACGACGAAGTTGGAATCCTGCACGGCGACGAAATCGCCGAATGCCTTTCTCAGATGCTCGACCCTGATCTCCGCCATCGTCTACTCCGGAAACTTCGAGACGATGATGAACATCGCCGTACCGGCCAGCATGGTGATGAACGAATAAGTGTAGAGCGACAGCGCGAAGGGCTGGAACAGCATCAGGAAGCCAATGGCTATGATTACTGTGGCGATATTCTCCATCAGTCCGCGCCTGGCCCATGCCGGCCAGCGCGACTTCCGTTTTGCGGGTTGGGTCAGGCTCATTTGCGCACCGCGCCGAAGGTGATGCCGCGCAGCAACTGCTTGCGAAGCAGGATGGTGAACACCAGGATCGGCACCAGGAAGATCGTCGTGCCCGCGGCGACCGCCGGCCAGTCCTGGCCGCCTTCGCCGATGATGGTGGGGATGAAGGGCGGTGCGGTCTGCGCCGTGCCCGAGGTCAAAAGGGCGGCGAACGCATACTCGTTCCAGGCGAAGATCAGGCAGAAGATGGCGGTCGCGGCAATGCCGGTGGTCGCCTGCGGCAGCACGGCGCGCCAGAAGGCCTGCAGCCGCGTATAGCCGTCGATCATCGCCGCTTCCTCATATTCGCGCGGGATCTCGTCGATGAAGCCCTTCAGTAGCCACACTGCAAGCGACACGTTGACCGCGGTGTAGAGCAGGATCATGCCGAGCGCGGTGTCCGACAGGCCAAGCTCGCGATACATCAGGTAGATCGGGATGGCGACCGCGATCGGCGGCATCATCCGCGTCGACAGGATGAAGAACAGGAGATCGTCGGCCAACGGCACCTTGAAGCGCGAGAAGCCATAGGCCGACAGAGTGCCGAGGAACACAGCGCAGAAGGTCGAGCCGAAGGCGATGATCAGCGAATTGACGAAGCGCGGCATGAAATTGGACGGGCCGGCGATCACCATGTTGCGCTTGCGCACTGTCTCGTCGCAGACGCCCGTCGCCGGTCCCAGCGAGTTGATGTATTCCGGTGTCTGCCGGGTCCGGGTCGAGAACAGATTGCAGTAGCCCTCGAGGCTCGGCTGGAACAGGATCTTTGGCGGATAGGCGATCGAATCCGGCGGTGTCTTGAAGCTGGTGGCGAAGATCCACAGCAGCGGCACGATTGAGATCAGTGCGTAAAGCACGATGATCGTGCCGGCGACGCGCTTCGACGTGGCCGAGGGTGCGACGACCGAATGGGCTGACGTCAGGCTCATCTCTGCTTCACCTTGTTGAGCGCCTTGACGTAGATGTTGGCAAGGCCGAACACCGCCACGAACAGGATGATGGCGAAGGTTGAGGAATAGCCCGTCCGCCAGCTTTCGAAGGCCTGCCGCTTCAGCGTGATCGAGGCGACCTCGGTGGTCGATCCCGGTCCGCCGCCGGTGAGCAGGTTGACCATGTCGAACATCTTGAAGTTCTCGATGCCGCGGAACAGCACCGCCAGCATGATGAAGGGCAGCGCCATCGGCAGCGTGATCGACCAGAACTGCCGCCAGTTGGAGGCACGGTCGACTTCTGCCGCCTCATAGATGTATTCGGGGATCGAACGCAGGCCGGCGAGGCAGATCAGCATCACGTAAGGCGTCCACATCCAGGTGTCGACGATGACGATCGACCACGGCGCCAGCGACACGTTGGAGAGCATGCCGATCTGCGTCGCCGGAATGCCGGTGACGAACGAGATGGCATAGGCGAACAGGCCGATCTGCGGCTCGTAGAGGAAGCGCCAGAAATTGCCGACAACTGCCGGCGACAGCATCATCGGCACCAGAATGATAGTCGTCCAGAAGGCGTGGCCGCGAAACTTACGGTCGATCAGCCAGGCCAGCGTGAAACCGATCAGCGTCTGCAGCAGGATGGTCCAGAACACGAAATGCGCCGTCGTCTGCATGGCGATCCAGATATCCTGGTCGCCGAGGATGCGTTTGTAATTGGCAAGGCCGACATTCCTGACGACCTCATTGGGGCGATTGGCGCGGTAGTTGGTGAAGGAAAGATAGATCGCCCAGAACAGCGGGAAGATGTTGATGGCGAGCAGCAAAAGGATCGTCGGCGAGATGAACAGCCAGGCGAGGCCCTTGTCGCTGATGCCTCGGACCTTGCGGGCCAACGGCTCAGGCGTAGCCCGGGCAACGCTGTCCGCAGTCCGATTGAGCATGGTCAGTCCCGCTTCGGTCACTTTAAGTCGTCTCGACAATGGAATTTATCTGAACTGTGTCCCGTGCCAAGGGCGGCACGGGACACGCGGGTCGTGGCTCGGGAGGAGCCGGTTAGATACTGCCCCAACTACATCTTGCCATCGTCCTGGAAGACCTCGGTCCAGTCCTTGACCAGGCCGTCGAGCGCATCCTTGGCCGAACCCTGGCCGGCGACGACATAGTCATGGAAGCGCTTCTGCGACGTCTGCAGCAGCGGCGCATAGCTGGGCTCAGCCCAGAAATCCTTCACGATGGCCATGGAGTCGAGGAAGGTCTGCGCGTAAGGCTGGCTGGCTGCGAAGCCTGGATCTTTGACGACTGCGTTGAGGCAGGAAAAGCCGCCGAGCGACCACCATTTGGCCTGCACGTCCTTGTTGGCGAACCACTTGATGTATTTGAGCGCAGCCTCCTGCTTGTCCGAATAAGAGACCACCGAGATGCCCTGGCCGCCAAGCTGGGCGAATTGATCGCCGTCGGGGCCCTTGGGATTGGCGAAATAGCCAATCTTGTCGCCGCCGACATTCTCGTCCTTCTGCAGGCCTGGCCAGGTAAAGGCGAAATTCATGTGCATCGCCACCTGGCCGGATTTGAAGGCATCGACGCCTTCGCCCATGTAGCTGTTCGAGGCCCCGGGAGGCGTGCAGCAATCATACAGCGCCTTGTAGAACTCCAGACCCTTCACCGATTTCTCGGAATTGACGAAGCCGTCCATCTCGTAGGGCTTGTCGGGGTTCTCATATTTGAAGCCGAAGCTGTAGAGCACGTCCATGGCGCCCATGGTGATGCCTTCGGAGCCGCGCTCGGTATAGATCGACGCGCCATAGACCGTCTTGCCGTCGATCTCGCGCTTCTGGAAGAACTCGGCGATCTGCTTCAGCTGGTCGAAGGTCGTCGGCGCGGCGAGATCCCAGCCGTACTTTTCCTTGAATTCCTTCTGCAGTTCCGGCTTGGAGAACCAGTCTTTGCGATAGGTCCAGCCGACGACATCGCCCATGGCCGGCAGCGCCCAGTAATTCGGCGAGTTCTTCGGCCATTCGGAGTAGCCGACGACGGTGGCTGGCACGAAGTCGTCCATGCTGATCTTCTCCTTGTCGAAGAAGTCGTTCAGCTTGACGTAGTGACCGTTCTCGGCAGAGCCGCCGATCCACTGGCTGTCGCCGATGATCAGGTCGCACAGCTTGCCCTTGGAATTCAGTTCGTTGAGGAAGCGATCGGCATAGTTGGTCCACGGCACGAATTCGAATTTCATGCCGATGCCGGTTTCCTTGGTGAAATCCTTGGACAATTCGACAAGCGCGTTGGCCGGGTCCCAGGCTGCCCAGCAAAGCGTCAGATCTTCAGCCTGCGCGACATTCGAAACGGCGGTCGACGCAAACATCGCCGATGTCAGTCCCAACGTCAGTTTCAAGGTCGATTTCATGCCTTCCTCCCATTTGCGAAACGCGCCCGGATGACGGTTTCAAAAAACCTCACCCCCTCCTCAGGGGTCTAAACAAACGACGCGGTTGAGCGGCGGATGTTTAGTAATTTGTTTAGTGATGCAATTTTTACTAAACAAGGCAAGCGAATTCGTCGCTGCGCTGCAGCATAGCGCATCGGTCGCTGGTTCAGGAAAGGCGCGTGTCAGATCGTTCGGCGCGGGTGCCGGCTCATTTGACCGTTCTGGTGCTCACCGTCACCGGCCGGATCGCTGGGGCGGGCGGCAGCAGGGCGCGGATATCGGCGAAGGGGAAGATCGGTTCGAAGCGGAGGGCCTCAGCGAAAGAACCGGCCGCGCCATTGCACTGGCCGGCGCGAAACGAGTTCTGCGTGCGCGCCGCATCGACGAAACGTTCGGGATCCTGCGACTGGTGCGCCCGGATCGCCATCGCCTTGAGCTCGAAATGCCCGGAGATATCGACATAGTGCGTCGGCGAAAAACCGGTGCCGCCGAGCGTATCGGCATGCAGCACCGGGACAGCGAAGGACGCCGCGATGCGCACGCCGTCCGACAGCGCACGGTGGTCGCCATGATAGTCGTTCGGCGCATGGGTGATCGCCAGATCCGGCCTGATATCCCCGATCAGCGTCTTCAGGGCCGCGATCAGCGCGGCATCGACAACCAGCGCGCCGTCCGGAAAATCGAGGAAGTGCGATGTTGCGCCAAGCAGGTCCGCCGCCACAGCCGCTTCCTCGCGGCGGGCGCGCGCGAGTAATCCCGGATCGCCCTTCCCGCCCTTGCCGCCATCCGTGGCTATGGCAAAAACCAGTTCTGCGCCTTGTGCGGCATAGGCCGCCATCGTACCGAACATGAAGATCTCGATATCGTCCGGATGCGCACCGAGTGCCAGTATCTTCACTCTGCTCTCTCCCCTGGAACTGGAATAACGGGACGAACGGAATTCTGCTCGCTCTGCTCGCCCATGCAAGCTGTTCATGCAACGATGCCGTTGTCAAAAGCCTGGGCAGATCGCGCCGACGCATTACTTGCAGATCCTCTGGCGGTGATCCTGGGCGCTTTCTCCAGGAATATCCGGATCTTCTGTCGCCAGATCTTCTGTCGCCAGATCTTCTGTCGCTTGTCGGTCTCGCCGTCGTCGGCGGCTCGGGCCCTTGTGACGATGGTGCGCGAGGAGGTGAGGCTCGGCACGGTGCGCTGGAACCCGTTCTCACGGACCCGGCTTTGAGTTGGCCCGTTGCCGGTTGCGCGGCGCACGCCACCGCTGATATGCGGGCGCTGCGGATCCGCCGCAATTGGATGGATGCATCCTTGGAACAATGACCAGAAAACCCTTGCCCGAGCTTCCGGTCTCCGCCGTGCTGCCGGCGCTCAGCGAAGCGCTCGGTCATGGCAACAGCGCCGTGCTGGTGGCGCCGCCCGGTGCCGGCAAGACGACGCTGATGCCGCTGGCGCTGCTCGAAGCGGCATGGCTCGGCACGGGAAAGATCATTCTGCTCGAGCCGCGCCGGCTCGCTGCCCGCGCCGCCGCCCGCCGCATGGCCGAACTGCTCGGCGAGGAACCCGGCGAGACGGTCGGCTATGCCATGCGCATGGAAAACCGCACTTCTGCGAGGACAAGGATCCTCGTCGTCACAGAAGGCGTGCTGTCGCGGATGATCCTCGACGATCCGGAGCTGCCCGGTGTCTCGGCTGTTTTCTTCGACGAGTTCCACGAGCGCTCGCTCGACGGTGATTTTGGTCTGGCGCTGGCGCTTGACGTGCAAGGTGCGCTGAGGCCCGAGCTGCGATTGCTGGTCATGTCGGCGACGCTCGACGGCGCGCGCGTCGCGCGGCTGCTTTCCGGCGGCCCGGTGATCGAGAGCGAGGGCCGCGCCTTTCCCGTCGACATCAGCTACGACGAGCGGCCGGCCGGCATCGCCATTGAGGACGCCATGGCCAAGGCGATCCGCGCTGCCCTTGCCGATGAGCCCGGCAGCGTGCTCGCCTTCCTGCCCGGCCAGCGCGAGATCGAGCGCACAGCCGAGCGGCTGCAAGGCCGCGTCAGTGCCGACACCGACATCGTGCCGCTCTACGGCATGCTCGACAACAAGGCACAGGACGCCGCGATCAAGCCAGCGCCGTCCGGCCGCCGCAAGGTCGTGCTGGCGACGTCGATCGCCGAAACTTCGATCACCATCGACGGCGTGCGCGTCGTTATCGATTCCGGCCTGTCGCGCCTGCCGCGCTACGAACCGGCCAGCGGCCTGACGCGGCTGGAGACGGTGCGGGTTAGCAGAGCGTCCGCCGACCAGCGCGCCGGCCGCGCCGGTCGCACACAGCCGGGCGTCGCCATCCGGCTGTGGCGGGCCGAGCAGACGGCGGCACTTCCCGCCTTCACCCCGCCGGAAATCCTCGAGGCGGACCTTTCCGGCCTTTTGCTCGACTGCGCCGCCTTCGGTGTCGCCGACCCGGTGAGCCTTTCGTTCCTTGATCCGCCGCCGGCCCCGGCGCTCAACGAGGCAAGGGCGCTGCTGCGTGCGCTCGACGCCGTCGACGAGGCAGGGCGCCTGACGGAATCGGGTGCCGCGATGCGCAGGCTGGCACTGCCGGTGCGGCTCGCTCACATGGTCGCCGAGGCGGCAAAAACCGGCCAGGCGTTCGAGGCGGCCATGCTCGCCGTGCTGCTCACCGAGCGTGGCCTTGGCGGCGACGGCGCCGACCTCGAACGGCGGCTGATGCGGTTCCGATCCGAAAGATCGCCGCGCGCCACGGCTGCGCGGCAGCTCGCCGAGCGGCTGGCGAAACAGGCGTCACCCTCCCCCTCGAGGGGAGGGTCGATCCGCGAAGCGGAGCGGGGTGGGGTGGGGTCGGGCACGCCATCGCCGACGCCCCCCCCCCGCCCCCCCCCGGGGGGGGGGGGGGGAACAAGCCCAGCCCACCCCCCCCCAGCGGGGGGGGGGACGCCCCCCCCGCGCCGCAGAGAGACGCGGCGCCCGCGACGACCCCCCC
>NZ_JBVVPW010000005.1:49756-279551 GCF_055811385.1 Mesorhizobium sp. WSM4849 | reverse complement strand
ATTCGGCAATCTGAAACCTCAAATCAGGGGAAATTGTTAAACAGAATCAAAGCATTCCGAGTTCTTCACGGACGACTCTTCAGCAGCGCCACGAGCTCGCTCTGACGGCTGGTTTCGGTTTTCCGAAAAATTCGCTCGAGATAGGTGCGGGCCGATTTGACGGCGATGCCGATTTCCATGGCCGCCTCCTGCACCGAAAGGCCCGAGGCAAGCTCGACGGCGAGCCGGGCTTCTGCCGGCGTCAGGTCGAACAGGCCTGAAAGATACTGGGCGATGGAACAGTCGCGCCGATGCCGACCACGGTTGCGGCAACGAGAATGTCCGCGCCCGAAAAAATATCATGCGCGGCGCGGCGCAGCGGCAACAGGTGAACGACCAGCGCGGACCGCCCCTTGATGGCAGCGACGGGGATGGACCGCACGACGCGGTTATCCCGGTTCTGCGCGATCGCCTGCTGGAACAGCGCGTTTGCAGTTTGATCGGCAATCGCGATGCCGCCATGGGCTGTGGGAAGGAAGACGTCGGCCATGTCTTCGAAAAGCGGATTGGCCGTCAGCACACGGCCCGATCCACTCATGCCCGATCCATTCATGATTGCGGCCGGCAGCCCGATTTCCCGGAGAATGGATACGGCGGTCCTGGCCCGTTCCAGGCCCAGGCGCCCGGCGACAAGGCTCGCCCGTGCGAGGTGCGGACGCAGTCCGTTCAACAGTCCGATTGCGGCCTGGTCATAACTCCCGTCCTTCAGCCAGCGCTGGAAGACAAAAAGGACAAGCTCGCGGCCAGGCATGGGGATGGCTGTGCACAGATGCGGCCCGATGCCAAACGCGGTGGCACTTTTGCGAACGGGATCGCACTCGATCTCCTCGCAGATGATGAAATTATCGACCCACACAAAGGTTGCCGGCTGCGCGGCGCACATGCGCTTCACGCTCTCGGAGAACCGCCAAGTATCCCCCTTCATGAACGCGTCGAGCAAGGGCTGGACATGCGTTTCGGTGATGGCGCGGACCGGCGAATGATCGCTGACTACAAAGATCGCGCCGTTTGCCGAGCGGGAGATCGCGCTTCCCGCCGCCAATACCTCCGGCCACAGCTCGGCCGCGAACGCCGCTTCGTAGATTCGATCGACAATGGCGAAGGCCTGCTGGTCCTGCGGCATTTCCAGCATCGGCATCTTCCTGGGCGAAGCAACGGCATCCATCTGCACAGTTCCACGCATCATTCCGCTGCGTAAACTTTCGCCGCCCGCCGCTTACGGATCGCTTACGGCATAGCGGCGCCGGTGCTGCAGCAGGACAGGCCGGCGGCGCGTCAGGCCGGCAAAGCGCGGTCGACGGTCGCAGTTGGGCGCATTTTCGCGTGGTTTTTGATAGCATGACCCGATTGTGAATTCGGGCCGGGTTGAAGCGTGACCCCAAAAAGGCCATGCTTTACCTGGAAAAGATCGAGTCTACGGCGATCCCGCTGACGCGGGCATGGCTTTGACTGAAAGGGATACGATGCGGCAAGGATGTGCGCGCTGGCTGACAGGGCTGGCAGTTGTGACGGGCATGGCGATCTCCGGTCTGCCCGCCTATGCCAAAGAGACCACCGAGCCGGTCAATATCACGTCGTTCTCGGGGGCCTATCTTGCCGCGCGGGTCGCCGAAGGCGACAATGATCTCGACAGCGCCATCGCCTACTACAAGCAGGCGCTCGCCTTCGCTCCCGGTGATACCTCGTTGCAGCAAAGCCTGATGCTGTCGCTGATCGCGCAAGGGCGCTTCGAAGAATCCCTGGTCTATGCAGACAAGCTCAAGACGGTTCCCGACGTCGAGCGGTTCTCGCGCCTGGCGCTGGCCGTCGGCTCCTTTCACAAGAAGGACTTTTCCAAGGCCGAATACTGGCTCAAGCTTTCGCTCGAATCCGATCTCGACCGGCTGATCTCCGGCGTCATGACCGGCTGGGCCAAGCAGGGCGCCGGCGACCCCGGCGAGGCCATGGCCTCGATCGACAGACTGCAGGGCCCGGACTGGTTCGGCCTCTTCAAATCCTTCCATCGCGCGCTTATCGCCGATGCCTCGGGCCTGCCCGAAAAGGCGGATGCCATTTACGCCGCGACCTTGCAGGACACCGCGACCGGCGCCGCCGCGCCCGAAACCTGGATGCGCAATGCGCAGGCCTATGCCTCCTTCCTTGCCCGCAAGGGCGACAATGACAAGGCGCTTTCCGTGCTCGATCAGGCCGAGGCATTTGCCCCCGGCAAGGTCGAGATATCAGCGCTTCGCGACAAGATCACCAAGGGCGAGAAGGTCGAACCCTTCGTTGTAGGCCCGTCCGACGGCGCCTCGGAAATTCTGCTCGATCTCGCCACCGCGCTCAATCGCGGTGGCGGCGAGCCGTTCGTTCGCCTCTATCTTCAATATGCCCTGGCACTGCGGGCCGACAGCGACGCGGCCCTTGTCCAACTCGCCGCCGTTTCCGAGCAGTTGAAGGACGGCGAGGGCGCCATCGCCTTCTATCGCCGCATCCCGGCCAGTTCGCCACTGAAGGCGCTTTCGGAACTGCAGCTCGGCCTCAACCTTGCCGATCTCGACCGCTATGACGAGGCCATCGCCCATCTGAAGGCCCTCGTCCAAGCGCATCCCGACGACATGCGTGCCTATCAGGCGCTCGGTGGCGTCTATGCCTCAAAGGAGGATTTCCGCTCCGCGGCTGGTCTCTATGACAATGCGGTAGCGATGCTGAAGTCCCCGACCCGCGCTGACTGGAATATTTTCTACCAGCGCGGCATCGCCTATGAGCGGCTGAAGGAGTGGCCCAAGGCCGAGCCGAATTTTCGCAAGGCGCTGGAATTGTTCCCCGACCAGCCGCAGGTTCTGAACTATCTCGGCTATTCCTGGGTGGACATGAACGTCAACCTCAAGGAAGGCCTTCAGATGATCCAGAAGGCCGTCGACCTCAGGCCGAGCGACGGCTACATCGTCGATTCGCTGGGCTGGGCCTATTTCCGCATGGGCAGGTTTGAAGACGCTGTGCGCGAAATGGAGCGCGCCGTGTCGCTGAAGCCGGAAGATCCGGTGCTGAACGATCACCTCGGCGATGCCTATTGGCGCGTCGGCCGCAGGCTGGAAGCCACCTTCCAGTGGAACCAGGCCCGCGACCTGAAGCCGGATCCCGACGTGCTCGCCGCCTTGCAGAAGAAACTGCTAAAGGGCCTGCCGCCGATCGAATCCAACACAGCGCAGGAAACCCCGAAGGTCAAGCCCGAGCCGGCGCCCGCGCCGAAGGGCTGAATACTTCTGAATTCGATTATGCGGGGCTCGTCGCCGCTGTCGCTAAGGGTCTGGACTATAAGCCATGCTAATCGTGCTCGGTGCCGAGCACCGCTCGGAGCCCTGAGTCGTTCTGGCGGAGATGTTCCTCGATCCATCGGGTCGTACGGTCGTAGGCATCCGAAAACAACTCGGAATGCCGACTCCAATCCATGAAGCTGATCGTGTTCGGAACCTCCGGACAGACCAAGATATCCTCTTCGCCGACGGCAATGTCCTGCGGCCGGTGTGCCAGCATGCTCGAGGCAATGACCTGAAGCATGCTGGGAACCCGAGGCAAGCGGGCACGACCGAAAGGGTTCAGCAAGGCCAATGCCAGTTCGGAAGCTCCGGGGATGCGGTCATAGTCTATGTCGTATTTCTGCGGTGCACTCGTCCCGAAGGTAACGATGACATTGGGTCCGGTCTTGAGCTCCGTCATCTGCTCCAGCGGCAAATTGTTCATGATAGCGCCGTCCACCAGCATATCGCCGTCATCTGTAAAGAACGGCGGCAGGACGCCCGGGATGGAGCCCGACGCCCGAACGGCGTGCCAGAGCTTTCCACGACGGTGGACATGGGGCTGACGGCTGCTCAGATTGGTCGAAAGCGCAAAGAACGGAAGCCAAAGATCCTCGATCAGAACGTCGCCGTATTCCAGCCGAAGAGCCCGATCAAACGCTTTGTGATCCAGAAGCGCGAAATGCGGCAAGGTGGGACGGCGAAACGCCCGGCTCTTGATAAATATGTTGTGGGTGCCTCGGTCGATCTGGTCGGCATCCAAGCCTCTTGCGAAGCCGGCCATCATCGCCGCTCCGGAACTTGTCCCGCCGAGATAGTCGAAGCAAGCGCCCGCCTCAACGAAAGCCTTGTAGACGCCTAAATGAGCGCTGCCGAGGGACCCACCCCCTGCCGCCACGAAGCCCAATGCCTTGCCCGAAATAAATCGGACCAGGCGCTGGAAATCAGACCCGCCGTCCAGCGCAACATGATGATGCTGGTCAACATAGGGTCGCTCATCGAGCCATGCAGAGGTACCGGAGACCGCTGCCGAGCGATTGTCGTGAATTAGGACAAGCCGACTGGTCGATGGCGGATGGACCGCTAGCGTCAGTTCCTCAGACGGGTTCAGGCGAGGCGAGCAGGACGCGTTGGCCAGCAACAGGACGGTATCGGCCTGGCGAATGCAGACTTGGGTCCATTCATTAGGTTCCTCATCGGCAACATAGACGATGAATTGGGCTTCCGCCTCCAGTTCGTTCAACCAGTTAAGGATCGGCTGGTCGTCGATCGGAAGACCTGGGAACTTCGCTTGGATCTCAAGCCGGGAAACGAACCGAGCGCGCGTGGCCGCGCCGAACGCTTGCCGCAGGTGCTGGATGAGCACCGGTGAGATGCGACTTCCGCCGGCTGCAATGATCGCAAGCGTCCGGATCTTGGCAGGTTCCTTGAGACGCGACGAACTCGGAGATTGGGTGGCAAACCGGCGCGCCAGAAATACCGTGACCGCCTCTCTCAGGCTCGGCAATGTCTCGGCCGCCTTCTCGAAATGATTGCGACCGATTTCAAGGACGATCGAATCGCGCGCTGCAAGGACAGTGGCCGTGCGGGGTAGTCCTGCGAAGAAACCGATTTCACCGATGAGTTCACCCTGTGCGATCTCGGCGACCGAGCCAGTCGAATCTCCTTTGTGTACCGTAAAGCGTCCAGACAGCACGATGAAAAACCTGTCCGACGCATCGCCTTCGCGAACCAGAACCTCACCGCGTCTCAGGACCCGACGGTCGGATTCGGCAGCTAAAGCCTCGAGCGCCAGCAACGACGCCCGATCGAACATCAATGTCGCCGACAATAAACTCGCTGCAAGAGAATCGACGGAGGACATCTGAGCCATCCCTTGGGAATCCATGACTTTTGTCTCCTCGAGGGTGCTGGACGCCCTGCCGAATGACACCATACCACACATGAGAGCCGCCGAACGGCTGAGGCGCGGGACTGACCGCTGGGCGCTCTCTGGCTCCCAGCAAGGGCCACGATCAGGCCGCCACGCCGCTCTCGGCGTCCGTCTTTTGGGCCGGGAAATTCACTTGAGCCCACATCGCGAACCTGCTCGCTTGCCTGCCTGCTATTTTGTTTGCAAGCGCAATCTCGTCGTGCGGACCCGGGCCAAGGTAAGTGTGAACCTGGAAGTAGCTAAAAGTCCCTGCCACCTCGGCGGCCCCAGGAAAAGAGGTAGCAAAAACGTCCGTTGGGACTTGTTTGAATGAAATCTTATGTCCCTGCCGTTTCAGCGTGTCGACGATTTCATTGAAGCTTATGAAATCACCGACCAAAGGCAGATGCTCGCCGTTTCCTGGCTCATCCGGGTGTCCGAATGCGCCGGCCACGATGTCGCCGAGTTCGGTGATGTCGCCCATGTGAATGCAACGTACGTCCGGATCAAGGGGAAGAGCCCAGCCCAGGTTTCCATCTTCCTGCTTTTGCGGAGCAAGTGCGCCCACAAAGTTCTGGTAGAAAAATGGCGCGATAACGAACGTATGATGCGCAAAGCTGGCCTTCTTCACGATCCAATCAATTTTGGCTTTGCCGGTGAAGTGGGGAACGTGGGGCTTGCCGCCGCTGATTGCTTCTACATTGGGCAACGTTGACTAGACAAAATGCTGGACGCCGGCCTCTTTGGCGGCGCGCACCGCTGCTGTTGCCTGCTTGAACTCGTCGGTACCTTCTTCCCAAAAATTGGTGACCAGAAAGACGCCGTATGCCCCTTCAAATGCAGCTTTGAGGCTTTCCGGGCGGTCCAGATCTGCTTCGACGACTTCCTCGGCGAGTTCGCGGTTTTTGCTGGGACACGCCTCTGCGGCCGGCCCCTTGCCTTGACGCTTGCCGGTGGGCGCTCTAGGGAGAGCCGCATCCCCGCCTTTCCCGTCGAGGCCGCCGTGACTGTTGATATCCCAGCCCATATGCATCCCAGCCGCTCGTTCCAGGAGCTGATCCTGACCTTGCATAACTACTGGGCTGACTATGGCTGCGTCGTTCTCCAGCCCTACGACATGGAAGTTGGCGCCGGCACGTTCCATCCGGCGACGACGCTGCGCGCGCTCGGGCCAAAGCGCTGGAACGCGGCCTATGTGCAGCCTTCGCGCCGGCCCAAGGACGGGCGCTACGGCGAGAACCCGAACCGGCTTCAGCACTATTACCAGTACCAAGTGATCCTGAAGCCGAACCCGGCTAATCTGCAGGAGCTTTATCTCGGCTCGCTGTCGGCCATTGGCGTCGATCCACTTCTGCATGACATCCGCTTCGTCGAGGACGACTGGGAAAGCCCGACGCTCGGCGCCTGGGGGCTGGGCTGGGAGTGCTGGTGCGACGGCATGGAAGTGTCGCAGTTCACTTATTTCCAGCAGGTCTGCGGCATCGAATGCGCGCCGGTGGCGGGCGAGCTCACCTACGGGCTGGAGCGGCTGGCCATGTATGTGCAGGGCGTCGACAATGTCTACGACCTCAACTTCAACGGCCGCGAGGGCGCCGACAAGGTGACCTATGGCGACGTCTTCCTGCAGGCCGAGCAGGAATATTCGCGCCACAATTTCGAATTCGCCAACACGGCGATGCTGCTTCGGCATTTCGAGGACGCCGAAGCCGAGTGCAAGGCGCTGCTCGATGCCGGCGCGCCCTTCTCCCCCCTCGAGGGGGAGATGCCCGCGAAGCGGGCAGAGGGGGTTGCCTCAGAAGGCACCGCAAGTAGGACGTCGAGCACTGCCCGAGCGACCTCTCCCGGCCAGGCTTCGTCCGGCCACCCTCCCCCCAAAGGGGAGGGGAACCACCGCCTGGTATTCCCCGCCTACGACCAGTGCATCAAGGCCAGCCACGTCTTCAACCTGCTCGACGCGCGCGGCGTGATTTCCGTCACCGAGCGGCAGAGCTACATCTTGCGGGTACGCAATCTGGCGAAAGCCTGCGGCGAGGCGTTTTTGCTGACGCAGGCTGGCGGGCTGGCGGCTTAGCTCCAGAGGCTATTTGCGATTTCGACTGAAGCGCTGATTGGCAATACGCCTTGGCCGCTGGAGCCAGCCATCGTCCGCAGCGCTTGTCTAACGCCAGGCATCGCGAACGTCCCATGAGCCTGCGCTGCGAAACAGGCGCTGAGCGCGAGGATCTGTAGGAATGTCGATGCCGTCTTCATGGTCGTTCAGCCAATAGTTTCCTGCCTGAGCGTTGGTCGCTTCAGCGCTGCGTTCGGTTCATGGAAATCTTTGACCCAAGGACGGATAGCCCCGCTTCGACCCGACAGGCAGCGGAAATTTTTTGGAAATCGTCGGTAGACACGCCGATTGCATGGGGAAGGGTGACAGCGGCCAGCCGAGTTGCTATGCCCCGCCCGGACCATTTTGCCGCGTGAGCACAATCAATGCCCGACCTGCTTTTAGAACTCCGTTCGGAAGAGATTCCCGCGCGCATGCAGCGCAAGGCGGCGGGCGACTTGAAGAAGATGATGACGGACGGTTTGGTCGAGGCCGGGCTGACCTATGAGGCGGCGCGCGAATATTGGACGCCGCGGCGGTTGGCGCTCGACATTCGCGGCGTGACCGCGCGCTCGAAGGACATAAGCGAGGAGATCAAGGGACCCTCGACCAAGGCGCCCGAACAGGCGGTGCAAGGTTTTCTGCGCAAGGCCGGCTTTTCCTCGATCGCCGAGGCGCATGTCCATGCCGATCCGAAGAAGGGCGACTTCTATGTCGCCCATATTGCGAAGCCGGGCCGGGCGGCGGAAGAAATCATCGCCGAACTGGTGCCGGGCATCATCCGCGGCTTTCCATGGCCGAAATCGATGCGCTGGGGGCCGGCCTCGGCGAAACCCGGATCGTTGCGCTGGGTACGGCCGCTGCAATCCATCCTTTGCACCTTCGGCCCGGAGACCGAGGAGCCGGTGGTCGTCGACTTCGAGATCGACGGCATCCGCTCGGGCAATGTCACCTACGGCCACCGTTTTCATGCGCCGGGCGCGATCACCGTGCGCCGCTTCGACGACTATGCCGCCAAGCTGGAGGCGGCGAAGGTCGTGCTCGACGCCGACCGGCGCAAGGAGATCATCCTTTCCGACGGCAGGAATCTCGCTTTCGCCAACGGGCTCGATCTGGTCGAGGACGAGGGGCTGCTCGAGGAAGTGTCAGGCCTGGTCGAATGGCCTGTCGTGCTGATGGGCGAGTTCGAGCAGGACTTTCTCGCCATTCCGGCCGAGGTGATCCGGCTGACCATCCGCGCCAACCAGAAGTGCTTCGTTACGCGGCCACCGGGTGTCGGTGAAGCGCTTTCCAACCGCTTCATCCTGACCGCCAACATCGAAGCAAGCGACGGTGGCAAGGAGATCGCCCACGGCAACGGCAAGGTGGTGCGCGCCCGCCTGTCCGACGCGCTCTATTTCTGGAAGACCGACCAGGGCGACCTGCCTGATCTCGACCAGTTGCAGGCATCGGCGGAAAAGTTCGGGCTTGATCTCAAAAAGCCGCTCGACCAGCGCATGGCCCGTCTCGACCATCTCGGCGTCACCTTCCACGCCAAGCTCGGGACGCAGGGTGAGCGGGTTGAGCGCATTGCGCGGCTTGCCGAGGTGTTGGCGCCGATCGTGGCGAAGTCGATCTCCCCCCTTGAGGGGGAGATGGCCGGCAGGCCAGAGGGGGTTGTCTCGCGTGAAACGCCGGCATTCTCTGTCCGCGATAGGGCGTCGCGTCAGGACGTGCCGACCCCCTCTGTCGCCTTCGGCGACATCTCCCCCTCAAGGGGGGAGATTACCGCGCTCGCACGTCGTGCTGCCGTCCTGGCCAAGGCCGACCTCACCACCGAGGTAGTCGGCGAGTTCCCGGAATTGCAGGGCGCCATGGGCTGCAAATATGCGCTGCTGCAGGGAGAGCATCCCTCGGTCGCCGCCGCGATTGAGGAACATTATAAGCCGCAGGGCCCGTCCGACCGTGTTCCGACCGACCCGGTATCGGTGGCCGTAGCGCTCGCCGACAAGCTCGACACGCTGGTCGGCTTCTGGGCGATTGACGAAAAGCCGACGGGGTCAAAGGACCCGTATGCGCTGAGGAGGGCGGCGCTGGGAGTGATCAGGATTTTGGTCGAGAATCGTGTCCGGCTTGCGCTGACATCTCTCTTCGACCGCGTTTACAAGATGGCGAACTATCTCGCGTCCGGACGGCCCTTTAGCGCCGATCTCCTCGCCTTCTTCCACGACCGCCTGAAGGTCTATCTCCGCGACCAGGGCGCGCGGCACGATCTGATTGACGCGGTGTTGTCAAGTGGCGAAGCCCCCTCATCCGGCCCTTCGGGCCACCTTCTCCCCGCTGGGGAGAAGAGGTTGGCACCAGCGTTGGCGACCTCTTCTCCCCTCGGGGAGAAGGTGGCCGCAGAGCGGCCGGATGAGGGGGCTTCGCGGTCCGACGACCTGCTCCAAATCGTCCGCCGCGTCCAAGCACTTGGCACGTTCCTCGACACCGAGGACGGCAAGAACCTGCTTGCCGGCACCAAGCGTGCGGCCAATATCCTGGCTGCCGAGGAGAAGAAGAAAACGACGGTTGCCGAACGTGTTGAGCCGGCTCTATTCCGGGAAGAGGCTGAGAAAGCGCTGTTCGCCGCGGTGAATCAGTCCGAGAAGGAAGCCGGCCAAGCGATTCACAATGAAGACTTTTCCGCCGCCATGCTGGCGCTTAGCGCGTTGCGTGAGCCGGTTGATTCATTCTTTGAACGCGTTCTCGTGAATGATGAGGACCAGGCCGTTCGTGCCAATCGTCTGGCACTGCTGGCACGCATCCGGGCAGCCACCGACCAGGTTGCGGATTTCTCGAAAATCGCCGGCTGAGGCTTGGGAAAATGTTTCTTTCCCAATAGCCGATTCGTGCCAGCTTACAGTCATATGACGATGATCTCTGCGTGGCACCGGGAACATGCTCCCCAACCCCGCGGAGGCTTCCATGAATTCCGCTCGCGACATCGAAGTGACAGAAGAAACTCCCGCCGAGCGGTTGCGTCCGCTTCCGAAACAACCCTCGACGAGGCCGCTGTCGCGATCGAAGCTGCCGATCTGTCGGAAGACGATGAGGACGGTGACGACGAAAGCGACGCGACGGCCGAGGAAGGCGCTGAAGACGACAAAGCCGCTACCCTCTTGGATGACGATGACGACGAGGACGAGGAAGACGAAGACGACGGCGTGAAGGCCGAAGCGCCGGACGCTGACGAATAGGACACCGACGAAGAGGAAGAGTCGGACGCCACCGACGCGGACGAAGAAGTCGCGGCATGAGGTTTTTCAGGCGACGGAATTTTACTCAATGAACCAGGCGGCGCGCGAGCGTCGTCCTGGCCTCGAACGGCTATCTGGCCTGGTCGATCTCGGGAATGGGCGTCGGTTGCGGCGTTGCGGGCTCAGGCGGGCTGTTCGTTGCACTTATCTTTTTGTCGGATCTGGTGGCCGCCCCAGGTGCTGCGACAGCGGTTGTCGCGGCAGGTGCGACGCTGGGGGCCGGCTTTGCGAAGGCGTCGCCGACGATGCCGCCGCGAATGATCATCGGGCTTTGCATGAAATCATGCTTGGGCTTGGGCTGGCTCGGGATCGCAGCAACTTTTTCATAGGTGACGTCGGGCACTGGTTCGCCGAGCGCCACGATCGATGGCGTCGAGGAGCTTCCAGCCATCTTCACCGCTTCAGGCGCGCCGAGCCTGACGACGGATGGCGTCGAGGATGGTGCACCGAGAACAACGAATGACGAAGCCTGTGCTCCGCCCGCCGCCAGAGTGAGACCGAGCGCTGCCAGGATACGCACCCAGACCATGATAGTTCCCCTTGCCCAACAAGTCGGTACCATATCGTCCGGGAATTGATGCGGGCTTGCGAGGAAAGCTAGCATTTTAGCGATTTGATAATTCGCTAACGCCCGGACTTGCCCCGTAAACGTCACCGTATTACGCACCCACATCTGTGAGGTCCCGCATCTGTAAGGTGATGAGAGTGGCTGAGATACTTGCCGCCGGCGAGGCGATGGAGCGGGCGCTGGCGCTGCTCGAACGCGGCGATGTCGTCGCCATTCCGACGGAAACCGTCTACGGGCTGGCCGCCGACGCCACCAATGGCGTGGGCGTGGCGCGCATCTTCGAGGTCAAAGGCCGGCCGCGCTTCAACCCGCTGATCGCCCATGTCGCCGATCTGGCGATGGCCGCGCGCCTCGCGCTGTTCGATCCGCTGTCGAAAAGACTGGCGCAGACATTCTGGCCGGGACCGCTGACGCTGGTGCTGCCGCAGCGGCCTGGCAACGGCATTCATCCGCTGGTCACCGCCGGGCTCGATACGATCGCGCTGCGCATGCCGAAAGGCTTTGGCGGCGAACTGATCGTCAGGCTCGGACGCCCGCTTGCCGCGCCCAGCGCGAATTCCTCAGGTAAGATCAGCGCCACGACGGCCGAGGCAGTGGCGGCCGATCTTGGTGCAAAAATCAAGCTGGTGGTCGATGGCGGCGCAACGTCCGTCGGGCTCGAATCGACAATCGTGAAGATCGAGGGCGGAAAGCTGCGGCTGCTGCGACCGGGAGGCATTGCCGCCGAGGAGATCGAAGCGGCCGCCGGCGCGAAGCTGTCGCGCGGTGCGGCGGGCATCGAGGCGCCGGGCATGCTCGCCTCGCATTACGCGCCTGGTGCTGCGGTGCGGGTCAACGCCGCAAAAGTTGCAAAGGGCGAAGCCTTGCTGGCGTTCGGCCCCCGCCGTGCTGAAGGCTGGCAAGGCGCTGCCGCCTTGCGCAACCTGTCCGCGACCGGCGATCTGCGCGAGGCCGCGGCCAACCTCTTTGCCCATATGCAGGATCTCGATCGCAGCGGCGCCAAGACAATCGCCGTCGAGCCGATCCCCCTCGATGGGCTGGGCGAGGCGATCAACGACCGGCTTTCGCGCGCCGCCGCCCCTCGTGACAAGATCGACGCAGGGCCATAGTTTCCAACTATGAACGACATATCCCGGGATATCGACCCCGCCCTCATCGACCGCTTTGCGGTCATCGTCGGCGACAAATATGCGCTTCGCGACCAGCAGGACATAGCGCCCTACCTCACCGAAAGGCGCGGCCTGTGGCATGGCCGAACGGCGCTGGTGCTGAAGCCCGGCAGCGTCGACGAGGTCAGCCGCATTATGCGGCTGGCGACCGAGACGGGAACGCCGGTGGTGCCGCAAAGCGGCAATACCGGGCTGGTCGGCGCGCAGGTGCCGGATATGTCCGGCCGCGAGATCGTGCTGTCGCTGTCGCGGCTGAACCGCATCCGCGAGATCGACATCCTGTCCAACACGGTTACCGTCGAGGCTGGCGTCATCCTGCAGACGCTGCAGGAAGCGGCCGATGCCGCCGACCGGCTGTTTCCGCTGTCGCTTGCTGCGCAAGGCTCCTGCCAGATCGGCGGCAATCTCTCTTCCAACGCCGGCGGTACCGGCGTGCTCGCCTATGGCAATGCGCGTGAGCTCTGCCTCGGCGTCGAAGTGGTGCTCCCGACTGGCGAGGTCTTCGATGATCTGCGCAAGCTGAAGAAGGACAACACCGGCTACGATCTGAAGAACCTGTTTGTCGGCGCGGAGGGCACGCTCGGCATCATCACCGCCGCCGTGCTCAAGCTTTTCCCCAAGCCCAAGGGGCGCGAAGTGGCCTTTGCCGGCCTGTCGTCACCTGAGGCGGCACTGTCTCTGTTCAGCCTGGCGATGGATCGCGCCGGTGCCGCGCTCACCGCGTTCGAACTGATCGGCCAGAGGCCCTTCGACTTTACGCTTCTGCACGCGCCAGGCATCGTGCGGCCGCTGTCCGGGGATTGGCCGTGGTATGTGCTGATGCAGATCTCTTCGGGCCGCTCGGCGGAGGATGCGAGGGCCCTGATCGAAGAGGTGCTTTCAGCCGGCCTCGAACAGGAGATCGTCGGTGATGCGGTGATTGCGGCGAGCATCACGCAGGGCGATGCCTTCTGGAATTTCCGCGAGGTGCTGCCCGAGGCGCAGAAGCCCGAAGGCGCCTCGATCAAGCACGACATCTCGGTGCCGGTGGCGGCCATCCCGCAATTCATCGAAAAAGCGGCCGGCGCCGTGCAATCGGTCAGCCCGGGCGCGCGCGAGGTCTGTTTCGGCCACATGGGCGACGGCAATCTCCACTACAATATCTCCCGGCCGATCGGCGGCGATGACGAAACGTTTCTCGGGCTTTATCACGCCATGAACAAGGCCGTGCATGATGTCGTGCGCAGCTTCCACGGCTCGATTTCGGCCGAGCACGGCATTGGCCAGCTGAAGCGCGATGAACTGATCGCGACGGCGCCGCCGATGGCGATCGAATTGATGCGTAGGGTGAAGACGGCCTTCGACCCGGCCGGCATCATGAATCCCGGTAAGGTTATCTGATCCTTTCGATGTCTTGCAAATGGTCGCATTCCGATAACCATCCCCTTGAGATCAGCAAAATTTAACCGACTTTCTTAAGCGCTGCGATAAGAAGCCCGCGCTAACGTTTCCCCATAACGAGGCTGGAAAAACCGGCCCGGAGAACCGGAAGACCGGCTCTCAGGAGAGACAGGAAAGGCACAATATGAACACTGGACTGAAGCCAGTCTGGGCCGGGCGCAACATGCGCCTCGACCCATTCCGCCTGCCGCAGGTGGTGAGCTACGCCACGCGCGACGATTATGGCGACGTTACCTTCACCATCGACCACCGTGGCGCCGTCATTCGCCGCATGCTGGAGATGAGCGGCGTGCCAGCGTTCATCGCTCTGCCTGCCAACGCGTTTCGTGGCGTGGCCGCCCGCGCGATGGAGGATCCGGATGGCAATGTCACGGTGACGCTGGAGCTTCTGCACAATGATCCGATGCTGTCGGTGCCGCTGCTGGTGGCCGACGATCTCGAGGATGTCGCCGCCGACTGGCGCGCCTGGGCCGCTGCCTACCGCCTGCCGATGCTTCTGATCGAATCGGACGGCATCGCCCGCACGCTGGAGGAATCGCTTGGCGCCATCATCAAGACATTGCCGGCGCAGAACCGCCGCAAGGGTCGGGTTTCGACCACGCGTCGTCCGCGCTTCCTCGCCCGTCGCAGGGCCGGCGATCTCGGCCTCAGGCTGGTGATTGGCGGCCAGGAAATTATCTCGCGCGAATAACTACACCAGCGGCTTCAACGCCACCCACAGCCCACCGCCGATCAGGCCAAGGAAGATCAGCCAGCCGACCTGGTTGTTCGATCTGAACAGAAGCATGCACTGGTCCGGATCGTCGATGTCCAGCCTTGCTATCTGCTGCGCCATATGGGCGCCGGCGGCGATCAGCCCGGCCAGCGCCGGCACCGGCGCCTGCGCCGAGGCGAAGGCGATGGCGAAGCAGACCAGCGCCCCGCCATAAAGCCCAACGAGCCAGGTCTTGGTGTTGTCGCCGAACAGGCGTGCGGTCGAACGCACGCCGACGATGGCGTCGTCCTCCTTGTCCTGATGCGCATAGATCGTGTCGTAACCGATCACCCACAGGATCGAGCCGATATAGAGCATGACGGGCGGGCCATCGAGATCGCCGAATTCGACCGCCCATCCCATCAGCGCACCCCAGGAAAAGGCAAGGCCGAGAACCAGTTGCGGCCAGTTGGTGAATCGCTTCATGAATGGGTAGATGGCGACGACGGCGAGCGAGCAGATGCCGAGCAGGATGGCAAAGCTGTTGAACTGCAGAAGCACAGCGGGTCCAATCAATGCCTGGATAACGAGAAACGCCCAGGCCTGCCGGCGGGTGACCTTTCCCGCCGGCAGCGGCCGCGAGCGCGTGCGTTCCACCTGGTTGTCGATGTCCTGGTCGACCAGATCGTTATAGGTGCAGCCGGCGCCGCGCATGGCGATGGCGCCGATCAGGAACAGCACGAGATACCATGGCGCCGGCAGCAGCGAGAGCAGTGGATCAGTAGGGCGTGGATAGGCACTTGCGGCAAGGGCTGCCGACCACCAACATGGCCACAGCAGCAACTGCCAACCGATCGGCCGGTCCCACCGGGCAAGCTGCGCATAGGACCACAGCCAGCGCGGCAGAATGCGGTAGACCCAGTGGCCGCTCGGCGCATCGGCGACGCGGCCCTGGGCAGCTTTCGATTGGATGGGTTCCATCGTGCTGAAGTGGCAGCAGAGGCGAACGCCGTCAAGCATCAAGCCAAATGGTCATGCCGTAAAATATCGTAGGCGGCGAACCAGCCTTTCCCCGTTGACGCCCGACGTTCCCGTGCGCAATTGGTCCCAAACCATCCAAATGTCTTGACCCATCGTCCGGGGCGCAATAGCGCAGTCCTGATCGTGGAATGGCAAGGGATCTGGGCATGCGTGTTTTGTTGATCGGCTCCGGCGGCCGCGAACATGCGCTGGCCTGGAAGATCGCGGCCTCGCCGCTGCTGACGAAGCTTTACGCGGCGCCGGGCAATCCAGGCATCGGCCAAGAAGCCGAACTGGTGACGTTGGACATTGCCGATCATGCGGCGGTGGCCCGGTTCTGCACGGAGAAAAAGATCGACCTCGTCGTGGTCGGGCCGGAAGGGCCGCTGGTCGCTGGCATTGCAGACGACCTCCGCGCTGAAAACATTCGCGTCTTCGGCCCGTCCAAGGCGGCGGCGCGGCTGGAAGGCTCGAAGGGTTTCACCAAGGATCTTTGCGCGAAATACGACATCCCGACCGCCGCCTATGGCCGTTTCGGCGACCTTGCGTCGGCCAGGGCCTATGTCGAAAAGATGGGCGCGCCGATCGTCATCAAGGCCGACGGCCTCGCCGCCGGCAAGGGCGTCACCGTCGCCATGAATTTGGCCGATGCGCTGGCAGCACTCGATGCCTGTTTCGACGGATCCTTCGGACAGGCCGGCGCCGAGGTCGTGGTCGAGGAGTTTCTCACCGGCGAGGAGGCGAGTTTCTTTTGCCTGTGCGACGGCGCCACCGCGCTGCCGTTCGGCACCGCACAGGACCACAAGCGCGTCGGCGACGGCGACATCGGCCCGAACACCGGCGGCATGGGCGCCTATTCGCCGGCCCCGGTGATGACGCCGGAGATGATCGAGCGCACCATGCGCGAGATCGTCGAGCCGACCATGCGCGGCATGGCCGAACTTGGCGCGCCGTTTTCCGGCGTGCTGTTTGCCGGGCTGATGATATCAGGCGAGGGGCCGAAGCTGATCGAATACAACACTCGTTTCGGCGACCCGGAATGCCAGGTGCTGATGATGCGGCTGAAGGACGACCTCCTGGTCCTGCTCAACGCTTCTGCCGACGGCCAGCTTGCGCATACCTCAGTGCGCTGGCGCGACGAGGCGGCACTCACCGTGGTGATGGCGGCAAGGGGTTACCCCGGCACGCCGGAAAAGGGCTCGGTCATCCGCGGCGTCGAAGAGGCCGCGGGCGATGGCGTCGAGATCTTTCATGCCGGCACCGCCATCAGTAGCGGCGCGCTGGTCGCCAATGGCGGCCGTGTGCTCGACGTCACGGCCGTCGGCGGCACGGTCGGCGAGGCGCAGAGACGAGCATATGCGGCGCTCGACCGGATCGATTGGCCGCAAGGTTTTTGCCGCCGCGACATCGGCTGGCAGGCCGTCGCGCGCGAGCAGGCGCGCTGACGCCGAACGGCTTTCAGCTTCAGCGCAGGCCACGGTCGAACTCGGTTGATGCGGTGCTGACCGGATCGCTGGCGGCGGGCGCGGCTTCAACGGCTGATGCGGAGGGCTTTTCTTTCCGCGTCCAGGCCACATATTCGGCAATCCCGCGCGGAAGGCGCAGCAACGTCTTCACAGCAGGCATTTGAAAGCTGCTGCGGAACTTGGCCCAGCGGGCGCTGAACATGGCGATCATTTCGGAGAAGGTCGGTGATGCCACCACGGTGGCGTAGGTGATGGCATTGCCCGCAAGGCCGGCCTCGCGCGAGAGAGGCACCGGTATCGAGGCGAGGTAATCCGGCTGCGCATCGATCAGGCCGCCGAAGGGCCATTGCGCGCGCAATGTGGCGGCATCCATCGGTGCGACATTGACGTCGATATCGTTGGGCGTGCCGGCCACCCGGTAAGGACAGCGGAACCGTCCGCAATTGGCTTTTGCCGAAAACTGCCAGAGTGCGTAGCCTTGCCAGTTGCCCATCGGAAAATGCACGCCGATGTCCGGCTTGTAGCGCGCATACCAGAGCGGCAGCCGCGACAGGAGCCGGTATTTGTACTTATTGTCGGCGATGTGCCTGGCGGTCTTGCCGTTGGTGTAGAGCACCGGAAAGCGGCCCAGTCGCCGATGCACATGGCGCACGAACTCCTCTGCATCCTCGAGCGACATCCATTTCGTGGGGTCGTCATCCTCGATGTCGAGGGCAAGCAGGTCATCCGGACCAGGTTTCGCGAAATTGATGAAATTATTGGCCTGTCCCACAGGGTTGCCGGGGCGGGCGAGATGATAGGCGCCCCATTTCAGGCCGAGCGCCTTGGCCACTACCTTGCGCGTCTGGAACAGTTCCTGTGCCACCGCATGGCGCTTCCACAGCGTCTTGCAGAGCCGCGTCTCGGTCTCGTCGCCGAAACAGAAATAGACTGGCGGCATCCCGTCGGACGCCTTGTTGATGAAGCCGACGATCCGCTTGTCGGTCGCAAGTTCAGCCCAATCAATGGGATTGTATTCGTAGGCGTCGATCACCAGCGCCCGGTCGGCATCCTTCCACGGCGCGGAGAAATCCGAGGCTTGTGTCGGCCCCAACACCATTGTCATCGCGGTCGCGACGACGAGGAGTCCTAGGCGGCGAAGAGGGTGCGCCGGCGGCTTCAAACAGCAGATCCTTGCTGGCCAAAACCTGATCCTGAACCGCCATGGTTAAGGAAATACTTTCGGCGGCCCGCGGCGAATGCCGCAATTCTGCCGGTGGTGGCTTTACTGGCCATCAACGGGGGGAGAGCGGCTGGAACGGGTCGGGCGCCGGCGCTTGCGGCAGCGTTCCCTCAGCCTGGCGCTTGCGATGATGGGCCAGCGAGCATTGCGGCGAACACAGAATGCCGCGATCCGACCAATAGGCGGCGCCGTCCTCGATCTTGCCCCGATGGTGCCAAAAACCTGCCGCTCGATAGGGCAGGCCGCATTCGATGCAGCGAAAGGCGTCAGGTCTGGCGAGCACGGGCGGTCCGATCCAGTATTCTTGAATCTGTCGCCGGTCGACTTGTCCGGCTTTTTGCCGATTTTAGCGTGAACAGCTCCAATTGCAAAATCCGCGTGACAAAATTTGACGTTTACGTAAAAAGAAGGCGGGAGAGGCGACCCAAAAGCGAATGGTTTTGTGTCCGCACGGATATTAAGTTTCCCTGCCGGACAGAGGAGGAGCGAGCGGCATGTATCGGGCACCGGTCGAGGAGATCGCCTTCACGCTGAAGCATGTGGCCGGCCTGAAGCCGGCGCTCGACGCCGGCACCTTTGGCGAGCTTGGCGAAGACCTCGTCGACGCCATTCTGGCGGAAGCCGGCCGCTTCGCCACAGAAGAGGTCGCGCCGCTCTACAAGATCGGCGATGAACAAGGCGCGGTGCTGAGCGGCGCTGCCGTCACCATGCCGCCCGGCTGGAAGGCGCTCTATCGCCGCTGGATCGACGGCGGTTGGAACGCGCTGTCCGCACCGGAGGAATTCGGCGGCCAGGCGCTGCCGACCATGCTGGGCGTCGCCGCGCTCGAAATGTGGAACTCCGCCGCCATGGCCTTTGGCATCGGCCCGACGCTCACCATGGGCGCGGTCGAAGCACTCGACAAGCACGCCTCACAGGCGCTGAAGGCCAAATACTTGGAAAAGCTCGTCTCCGGCGAGTGGATGGGCACGATGAACTTGACCGAGCCGCAGGCGGGCTCGGATCTGAACGCTTTGCGCGCCCGCGCCGAGCCGGCCGGCGACGGCACCTACCGCATCTTCGGCCAGAAGATTTTCATCACCTATGGCGAGCACGATTTCACCGACAACATCATCCATCTGGTGCTGGCGCGGCTGTCTGACGCGCCGGCCGGTACGCGTGGCCTTTCGCTGTTCCTGGTGCCGAAATTCCTTGTCGGCGACGACGGCGCGCTGGGCGCACGCAACGACGTCTTCTGCTCAGGGCTGGAGCACAAATTGGGCATCCACGCCTCGCCGACCTGCACCATGATCTATGGCGACGGTTTCGAAGGGACCACCCCCGGCGCGATCGGCTGGCTGATCGGCGAGGAAAACAAGGGCCTCGCCTGCATGTTCACCATGATGAACAATGCGCGGCTCGCCGTCGGCATGCAGGGCGTGGCGGTTGCCGAAACGGCCACGCAGAAGGCGCTCGCCTACGCCAATGACCGCCGGCAAGGCAAGGCTGCAAGCCATGACGGCAATGGCATGGCGCCGATCGTCCATCACCCGGACGTGCAGCGCAATCTCCTGACCATGAAGGCGCTGACCCAGATTGCGCGCGCCATCAGCTATTCCTGTGCGCATGCCATTGACCACGCGCGCGTATCTGTCGGCGATGAAGCCACCCATTGGCAGGAACGTGCCAATCTGTTGACGCCGCTGGCCAAGGCCTTTTCCACCGATGTCGGCGTTGAGGTCGCCTCGCTCGGGTTGCAGGTGCATGGTGGCATGGGTTTCATCGAGGAGACCGGTGCGGCAGCACTTTATCGTGACGCGCGCATCGCGCCGATCTACGAAGGCACCAACGGTATCCAGGCGATCGACCTGGTGGTGCGCAAGCTGCCGCTTGGCGGTGGCGAGCATGTGCATGGTTACATCGCCGAACTGAAAGCGGTCGCCAATCAAGTGCGGACCTCAAATCTTCAGGGTTTTGGCCGCACCGCCGATAGTCTCGACCAGGCGCTCGACGACCTCGGCCAGGCGACGCGTTTCCTGCAAGGGCAGCTTGCCGACGGGCGTTCGGACGAGGGGCTGGCCGGTGCGACGCCGTATCTGCGGCTGATCTCGATTGCGGCGGGCGGCGCCTATCTGGCACGCGGTGCGCTTGCCGACCAAAGCCGCGTCGCCCTTTGCCGTTTCTTCGCCGAAAACCTGCTCGGCGAGGCGGGCGCGCTGAAGGAGCGGGTCATCGGCGGCGCCGAAAGCCTTGCCGCTGCCGGCAAGACACTGATTTCTGCCTGACATCCACAAGGTCGACGTTTTACAAAAGCCCGGCGTCTCACAAAGGACCACCACCCGTGACAGACCATATCCTCGTCGAGCGCCAGGGCGCCATCCAGATCATCCGCATGAACCGTCCGGACAAGAAGAACGCCTTGACGCGCGCCATGTATGCGAAAATGTCCAAAACCCTTGCCGAGGGCGACGCGGATCCGGTGATCCGTGTTCACGTCTTCCTCGGTGTTTCCGGCGCTTTCTCGTCCGGCAACGATCTTGCCGATTTCATGGTCGTCGCCACCGGCGGCGAGGGCGGCGCCGAGGTTTGGGATTTCCTGATGGCGCTGGCCAGGGCGGAAAAGCCCATGGTTTCCGGCGTCGACGGCATCGCGGTCGGCATCGGCACCACGCTCAACCTGCACTGCGACCTGACCTTCGCCACACCGCGCACGATGTTCTGCACGCCTTTCGTCGATCTCGGACTGGTCCCCGAGGCGGGGTCGAGCCTGCTTGCGCCGCAGATTCTCGGCCGGCAAGGCGCCTTCGCGCTGCTTGGCCTCGGCGAAGGCTTTTCGGCCGAGCGGGCGAAAGCGGCCGGACTGATCTACGCGGTGGTCGAGGAGAACGAGCTCGAATCCGCCGTGCTTGCCGTCGCCGGGCAGATCGCGGCCAAGCCGCCCCAAGCGCTGAAGATCGCGCGTGACCTGATGCGCGGCTCGCGTGAAGAGCTCGTTGCCCGCATCGGCCAGGAAAGCGAGCATTTCCGCGAGCGGCTCAAATCCGACGAGGCCCGCGCGGCCTTGATGGCCTTCATGACCAGGAAGAAGGTAGGTGTTTAGTCCCGGCATTTGATAGGTGGGATCGAGTCGGAACCGTTGGGCTCTTTTGCCCAGATTTTGCCGGCGCCGTTAGTGCTCCACCGTATTTTGGCGATGCCATATTGCCGCGCGTCCAGTTCTCCCCGGTGAAGCCGCTTAAGGGACCACCCCTCTCAGGGGTAAAGCCTCGTCTTGTCCCAGCCACCCTTGGCGTTGCGGGAAAAGACGACGCGGTCGTGCAGCCGGAAAGGCCGGTCGTGCCAGAACTCGATCGTCTGCGGCACGATACGAAAGCCCGACCAGTGTTTCGGCCGTGGGATCTCGCCGACCGCGTGGCGCGCCGTGTATTCGGCGACGGCTTTTTCCAGTGCGAAGCGGCTCTCCAGAGGCCGCGATTGTTTCGAGGCCCAAGCGCCGATTCGGCTGCCGCGCGGACGCGTCGCGTAATAGGCGTCTGCTTCCGCCTCGGTAACGATCTCCACCGGCCCGCGCGCGCGCACCTGCCGGCGCAGCGATTTCCAGTGAAAGCACATCGCCGCCTTCATGCTGCCAAGAATCTCGCGGCCTTTGGCGCTCTCGAAATTCGTATAGAACACAAATCCGCTTTCATCGAACCCCTTGAGCAGCACCATGCGCACATTCGGCATGCCCTCGGCATCGACGGTCGCCAGCGCTACGCTGTTGGGATCGTTGATCTCACTCTTCGTCGCGTCGTCGAGCCATGCGGCAAAGAGGCGGAATGGCTCGGCAGCCTCGGTAAAGTCACCGCTTGTTAACTCAGTTTCGCTCATAGTTTTTCCAAATTCTATTGCCGGCCGGGGAGATTGCCGATTGTCGCGCATCGCGCAACCTTTTGACAGCAGGCAATGGAGCCTTATCGCTTCGGCCAGCGCCCAGGCTGCGGTCAAGGCCGCCGCGATCGTGCTGGTCGCCTTGCCGCTTGCCGCCTGCGGTGCCGGCGGCTTCAGTTTGGAGCAGGCGGAGGTCGACCGTACGATCCTGACCAGCAGCACGCCTGCTGTTGCCTCACCGATCGATCAGGATCGCGCCTCGGACCAGGCGACGATCCGCAACGCGGTGTCTTCCGCCGATATTCAGGAACTTGGCGGGCAGGCCGTTCCCTGGGCGAATTCCGATACCGGTTCGCGGGGCTCGATCATCGAACTGGCGGAGTCTAGGGACAACGGTCAGCTTTGCCGCCGCTTCACCGCGTCGCGCGAAAGCTTCGACGGCGTCGCCCTGTTCAAGGGCGAGGTGTGCCTGGCCGGCGCCGGCGCGTGGCGGATGCAGGACTTCAAAGCGCTCTGATTTTCCGCCATCATATGGCCGCGCGCCACTGGAATTTCTTCCTATGCGAGCGCATATAGGTGGCAATCGTGGACTCACTTCTTCTCCAGGGCAGGAAGCATGCGCGACCCCTATGAGGTGCTGGGCGTTGCCAAGAACGCATCGGCCAAGGATATAAAATCGGCGTACCGCAAACTCGCCAAGGAGTATCATCCGGACCAGAATCCGGATCCCAAGGCGAAGGAGCGGTTTGCCGCAGCCAACCAGGCTTACGAGATCGTCGGCGACGAGAAGAACCGTGCGGCTTTCGATCGCGGCGAGATTGACGCCGAGGGCAAGCCGCGTTTTCAAGGCTTCGAGGGTGCCGCCGGCGGCGCCGATCCGTTCGCCGGCTTTCGTCGGCAGCAAGGACCGGGCGGCTCGCGCTTCGAGTTTCGCTCAGGCCGTCCGGGCGGCGATCCGTTCGACGGCAACAGCGACATCTTCAGCCAGATTTTTGGCGAGACCTTCTCTCGCGGTGCCGGGACGGGCGCCGGCCGGCAGGCGCCGTCCGGCGCCGACCTGAACGTGACGCTCGACGTCACCATCGAGGAAGCGGCGACTGCGGAAAAGGTAACGGCGATGTTCCCCGACGGGCGCAAGGTCGCTGTCAAACTGCCAGCCTATGTCGAGGACGGCCAGACGATCCGGCTGAAAGGCCAGGGCGAGCAAGGGCCGGGGCAGCCGGGCGACGCGCTGGTCAAGATCCGCTTCCGGCGGCACCCGCGCTATCGTGTCGAAGGCCGCGACCTCCACGCCGACCTGCCGGTTGCACTGGCGGATGCGGTGCTGGGTGCTAAGGTGGCGGTCGAAACGCCGACCGGCAGGCTTGCGGTAAATGTTCCCGCCTGGTCGAGCTCGGACAAGGTCCTGCGGCTGAAGGGCAGGGGCCTGCCGGAAAAAGTTGGCGGTCACGGTGATCTCTACGCGCACGTGCGGCTGATGCTGCCTGAAGGTGGCGACAGCGATCTCGAAGCGCTGATGCGCAACCGAAAGCGCTAGTTTTGCGCGTCCAAAAGGACGCGCGGCACTGTAGAGCGATGCTTTTGTCCCCTGAACTGTCCGTGTTGAGCGCTTGAAGGGGCTCTGTGCCTGTGCGATAGCCACTCCACAAAGCAGAAGATCTTGCGGAGAGCGCTCACATGACGGGTGGACAAGGCATTATGGCCGGCAAGCGCGGGCTTGTCCTGGGCGTCGCGAACAATCGGTCGATCGCCTATGGCATAGCCAAGGCCTGCGTCGACAACGGCGCCGAGATTGCGCTGACCTACCAGGGCGAGGCGTTCAAGAAACGCGTCGAGCCGCTGGCGGCTGAACTCAACGCCCGTGTCGTCGGTCATTGCGATGTGACCGATCCGGCAACGCTCGATGCGGTCTTCGACGACATCGCCAAGCATTGGGGCAAGCTCGATTTCCTCGTCCACGCCATCGCCTTTTCCGACAAGGACGAGCTGACAGGCCGCTATGTCGAGACGACGCGCGACAATTTCCTGCGCACCATGGACATCTCGGTATTTTCCTTCACCACCATCGCCAAGCGCGCCGAGGCGCTGATGACCGATGGCGGTTCGCTGCTGACGCTGACCTATTACGGTGCGGAAAAAGTGATGCCGCATTACAACGTAATGGGTGTCGCCAAGGCGGCGCTTGAAGCCAGCGTGCGCTACCTGGCCGTCGACCTCGGCGCCAAGAAAATTCGCGTCAACGCCATCTCCGCCGGCCCGATCAAGACGCTGGCCGCCTCCGGCATCGGCGATTTTCGCTATATATTGAAGTGGAACGAATACAATTCACCGCTGAAGCAGACGGTAACGCAAGAGGAAGTCGGCGATTCAGCCGTCTATTTCCTGTCCAATCTTTCGCGCGGCGTCACCGGCGAGATCCACCATGTCGATTCCGGTTACCATGTCGTCGGCATGAAGGCGGTCGACGCGCCTGATATTTCGACCGTCAAGGAATAACCCCTCGAACTCTCCCGCCTCCAGCCTGCTCTCGACCGCTCTCCGGATGACCTGATGTATCCGCTCGTCTACATCGCGCGCCATGGCCAGACGGTGTGGAACGCCGAGTCCCGGCTGCAAGGACAGGCCGACACCGATCTCAACCCGCTTGGCTGCGAGCAGGCGACCCGCAACGGCCATCGGCTTGCCGAATTCGTTGATAACCCCGAGGATTTCGACTTTGTCGCCAGTCCGATGCGGCGGACGCGCCAGACCATGGAGCGCATTCGCGCTGCAATGAGGCTCGATCCGCGGGCCTACCGCACCGATCCCCGCCTTGTCGAAATGAGTTTCGGCGATTGGCAGGGTTTCACCTTTCCCGAACTCGAGGCCCGGCATCTGGGCTCGGGCAGGGAGAGGCGCCTCGACAAATGGAATTTCCTGCCGCCCGGCGAGGGCGCCGAAAGCTATCAAATGCTGCTCGAGCGGGTAAAGCCGTGGTTCGACGCGCTGGACCGCCCGACGGTCTGCGTGACCCATGGCGGCGTCGTGCGCGCCCTGTTTCGCATGGTGCTGGGAATGCCCGAGGCAGAAGCCGCAAACCTGGATGTGCCGCAGGATCGCTTGCTCAGGCTGGAGGGACGAACCCTGGAGTGGCTCTGAAGGACGCGAGTTCAGGCCTTCTCAGACATTGATTCAAAAATTGATGCCAAGTCGGGACGACGTAGAGAAGCGGGCGGCGGTTGGCCGCCAGTCCCCGTACGGCCTCTCCCAGGCGGGTGCGGTCCTGCTCTGCTATCTTTTCAAATCAAGGCCGCCAGGCAAGCTCCACTTCCTGCACATGCTCAAGCGGATTGTCGGACAAACCGGCAATCTCCGTGACGATTTTGCGGCGGAGGACAGGAAAATAATCCTCCAATGTACGAGCTGTGGTCGCGAAACTGTTGGGACCGCCGGTAACGTGGCTATAGAGATAGTCGGTTGGGTGCTGCCACACTCCTTCGTATGGGTCGAGGCTGACAGCTAAATCGTCAAGTGGTAGCACCGGCGCGGGGATGGCAAGCGCATTGATGATGTGGCCCATGGCCAAGGCGTGGTCCCGCGCAGTCTCTGGGGCAGGACCATCATTGTTGGGTCCATTCGCTGAGATGTCGATAACCGCGCGGTCGGGTGTGGCGGGGCACTGGGCCAGGCTCTGGGACGCGTAGGAAATGGCCCAGCTGAGGCTAGTGAGGCCGAGGCGGTCTTGACCGGTACGGTGGCCCATATCTCGAATAACGTCAGCTGCCTCTCGCGCGCCGCGCGCATTTTCTATAATGCGCCAAGGCAATATGGTGTGGGCGGTATGATGGCTGGACCATTCGACGTAGGTCACGGCGATCCGCCCAGTGCGGGTCAGGGCTATGGCGGACACAACGTCACGGTGGCTCAACGCCTGAGCGTGACCCTCACGCTGCATATGGGCTGTGTCATTGGCGATGCTGGCCGAGATATCTGCGGCCAGGACGAGGCACACGTCAACCGCAGTGTCGGCCTTCTGCGCGCGGACGGATGCAGCTGGAATAAGGCAGCTTGTGCAGATGATGAGGGTAGGCATGAGGGCGCCCCGGTGTTTCGGTGCGACTGCGGGGGTCGCCGTAAGAGCGTGGAGAGTTCCGTTGGTAGGGGCGATGTCGCCATTGATTTGGACGGTGCGTGCGCCGTGCGTTGCAATTTTAGCCACCGATCCCCCCATTCACAAAAGACGCCTACGGCCCGCTTTACGCTCGCGCCGAGACAACTGAACACGCAAGGATGCGTCGTTCGTCTTTTGACCCCGTGACCTCGCCGGTTCCCGAAGGCTGTTTTATAGAAATTCAAATCTTGCGCATGCCCCAACTGGGTCAGACCAAGTGTACTAGCCCTACTCGTCAGGCTCCCTCGTCCGCGGCCGGCTAGAAGTTTCAACTTCGCTAATATAAGCTCGGATTGCTTCTCGGCTGCGGGACGGAGATGGGCACGGCTTTCGATCTGAATGCAGTGGGCAATGCCATAGCCGAAGCGGCGGCCGACCCGGCGCTTTGGGATGCTGCAATGGATGTGGCTGCGGACGCCACTGGAAGCTTTGGCGCAATGCTGTTCGACACGAAAGGGCATTTCCCCGGCATACCGAAAAGTCGCCGAATGGGTCCGTCGCTCGAGACATACGTCAAGGATGGCTGGATCGACCGGGACGACCGGTACAACCTGTTGCCTCTGTTGATCCGGAGAGGCGCCGTCAGCGAGCTTGACGTACTGACGCCCGAGGAAATCGCCAGGCATCCCTACTATCAGGAATTTCTCGCGCCATTCGGCCTGCGGTGGTTTGCGGGTGTGAAGGTTGCGGCAGGCGATGCCTCTGGTGCCTGTCGATCCAGAGGTCGATCCAGCAAGGCCCTTTTTCGCCATCCGAGATTCAGAGCCTTGCCGACTTCTCCAGACAGTTGGGTTCCGCGGTCGCGCTCGCGAGAATGCTGAGCTTCGCGCGTGCCGAAGGAGCGATGGGTGCATTCAGCGCAAGCGGCACGCCTGCAGATGCTTGACCGGAACGCCGCCGTGATCCTGGTGAACGAACCTGCAGAGAGCCTGTTCGGTCGAGACCTTTGGGTGACCGGCCGCCATCTGGCTTGTGCCGACAAGAACGCCACTGATGCCCTTAGGCGCATTTCACGGGCTGCTGCGAAATCCGACCCTGCCAGCAATGGTGGACCCCGTCCCGCTGCCCCGCCTCGGAGGCAGGCCTCTGCTAGCTTATCCCACGCGCCTGCCAAGAATTACCACGAACGTCTTTGCATCCTGTCAGATAGTTGTCTGCTTTATCGATCCGGACATTTATCCTCAGCCGTCGGAGGTTGCCTTGCGGACTTGCTTCGGGCTGACCCCTGCCGAGGCGAGACTGGCTCGCCGGGTTTCATCGGGCGCAGAGTTGAAGGCCGTCGCGGATGAGTTGGGAGTCACTTACGAAACCGCCAGGAATCAGCTGAAAGCCGTCTTCGCCAAAACCGAGACCCACCGCCAGCCGGAACTGGTATCGTTGCTCGCGAGAATAGCCAGCACCGCCCAAACTGAATGACTCTATTCGGTTGAATCGCTGTCCGGCAATTGCATGTCGGTGATGACATTCTCGCCGTTTGTCTCGTCGTAGGCGATCACGATATCCATGCCGGGTTTCAGCGCTTCGAGATCGGTTTCGGCGTTCAGCTTGTAGGATTTGCCGTCGTCGAGTGTCAGCGTCAACGTGTCCTTATCGACCTCTTTGATCAGGCCTTCGGTTTGGCCGGCGAAGGCGGCGGTGGAAATCAGCAAAGTCGCGGCAACGGCGCCGATCAGGATACGCATCATCGTCCTCTTATCATTGCGCCGGCACGGCGGCGGCGGGTGTTCAACAGACGGATCGAGGGAAGCAGAAACCAACCGAATGTGTCAAAACTAAATCCGCCAGATCACAGTTTGACCACTGCGGAAAACGCCAATAGAACGCAGACTGCAGCGGCGCGCGTTCCTGTTGGACGGGCGCAGGACGCTGTAGCACTTTGATTTTGCGCATGACCCCAAAAATCGCTCCGATTTTCGGGTCATGTGCTAAGCCGGCTCCGATGCCGGCAGGGCTGGTTTCATGTCTCACAATACGTTTGGCCACCTTTTCCGCGTCACCACCTGGGGCGAAAGCCATGGCGCAGCGCTCGGCTGCGTGGTCGACGGCTGTCCGCCCGGCATCCGCTTCACGCGCGCTGAGATCCAAGCCGACCTCGACAAGCGCCGCCCGGGTCAATCGCGTTTTGTGACGCAGCGTCGCGAACCCGACGAGGTCAAGATCCTGTCCGGCTTCATTCTGGATGAGGACGGCGAGACGATGATCACCACCGGCACGCCGGTGTCGATGCTGATCGAGAATGTCGACCAGCGCTCCAAGGACTATGGCGAGATCGCCCGCCAGTACCGGCCTGGTCATGCCGATTACACCTACGATGCCAAATACGGCCTGCGCGACTATCGCGGTGGCGGCCGCTCTTCGGCCCGCGAGACGGCGGCGCGGGTGGCGGCCGGAGCCTTGGCCCGCAAGGTCGTGCCCGGCATGATCGTGCGCGGTGCGCTGGTATCGATGGGCGAGAAATCGATCGACCGCGCCAACTGGAACTGGAATTTCGTTGGCGACGCCGAAAATCCGTTCTTCACGCCCGACCCGGCATCGATCGCCGTCTTCACCGCGTATCTTGACGGCATCCGCAAGGCTGGTTCCTCGATCGGCGCGGTGATCGAGATCGTCGCCGACGGCGTTCCGGCAGGCCTCGGCGCGCCGATCTATGCCAAGCTCGACCAGGACATTGCCTCAGGCCTGATGTCGATCAATGCCGTAAAGGGTGTCGAGATCGGTAACGGCTTCGAGGCCGCCCGCATCACCGGCGAAGAGAATGCCGACGAGATGCGCATGGGCAATGACGGCAAGCCGGTCTTCCTCTCCAATAATGCGGGCGGCATCCTCGGCGGCATCTCGACCGGCCAGGCGATCGTCGCGCGCTTCGCTGTCAAGCCGACCTCGTCGATCCTGACCCCGCGAAAGTCGATTGACAAGGACGGCAACGACGTCGAGATCATGACCAAGGGCCGGCATGACCCGTGCGTCGGCATCCGCGCCGTGCCGATCGGCGAGGCGATGGTTGCCTGCGCGATCGCCGATCACTATCTACGTCATCGGGGACAGACGGGGAAGGCAGTAGGGGAGTAGGGGAGTAGGGGAGTAGGCAGTAGGGCAGTAGGCAGTAGGCAGTAGGGCAGTAGGGCAGTAGGGCAGTAGGGGAGTATGTTACGCGACCTGCCGAGGTGACAAACTTTCTTCTTTCCCCTACTGCCCTACTGCCCTACTCCCGCGAGCAAAAGCGAGCACCTTATGCCTTACGACCAGAAGAAGATCGTCGAAGCCCTGCGCGCATTCGAACGCGGCGAAATCGTCGTCGTCATGGACGATGACGGGCGCGAGAACGAGGGCGATCTGATCGTCGCCGCCGTCCATTGCACGCCGGAAAAGATGGCGTTCATCGTCCGCAACACCTCCGGCATCGTCTGTACGCCGATGCCGCGCGAGGAAGCCAAGCGGCTGAATCTTTCGCCGATGGTCGCCGACAATGACTCGGCCCACACCACCGCCTTCACCGTCAGCGTCGATTTCAAGCACGGCACGACGACGGGCATCTCGGCCGACGACCGCACATTGACCGTGCGCAACCTTGCCAACGGCAATGTCGGGGCGTCCGATTTCGTCCGCCCCGGCCACATCTTTCCGCTGATTGCGCGCGAAGGCGGCGTGCTGATGCGCTCGGGCCATACCGAAGCCGCAGTCGACCTCTGCAAGCTTGCCGGCCTGCCGCCGGTCGGTGTTATTTCCGAGCTGGTCAATGATGACGGCACTGTGATGCGCGGCCCGCAGGTACAGGCCTTCGCCGAAAAGAACGGTTTGAAGCAGATTTCGGTCGCCGACCTCATCGCCTACCGCCAGCGCAAGGAAACCTTGGTCGAGCGTGTCGCCTGTTCGGACATCGACACGCCTGGCGGCAAGGCGCAGGTCTTCACCTACACGCTGCCCTGGGACTCGATGCACCATGTGGCGATCGTCTTCGGCGACATCCGCGACGGCGAGGAGGTGCCGGTGCGGCTGCATTCAGAGGATGTTGTGACGGACGTCTTCGGCACCAGCCACAGGCTGGACGCCATCATGAAATCGATGGGCGAGCGCCGGCGCGGCGTCATCGTCTATCTGCGCGAAGGCTCCGTCGGCGTCGCCCATCAGGAGCGCAACCGGCCGGCTGCCGGCGATCGCGAGGACCATGAAGAGGCGCGCCGCCGCGAAAGCGAATGGCGCGAGATCGGTCTTGGCGCGCAAATCTTGAAGGATCTTGGCATTTCCTCGATCAACCTGATCGCCTCGCGCGAACGCCACTATGTCGGGTTGGAAGGCTTCGGCATCCATATCGCCAAGACCGAGATTCTCTAGGGCTGGTCTAGCGGATCGCCGGCATGCGTCCGGCCCCGCTTGGGACCGGACGCATAGGAGCCTATTCGGCAGGAACCGCGGCTGCGTCGGATTGCGACACCGTATGCGCCGTGGCAAGGCTGCGCTGGCCGGCGAGCACTATGACCAGCGCGATTGCGCCCGCCGCCACCGACACCAGGAACCCGCTCTGTGCGCCGAAGGCGTCCACCACCCATCCAGCGGCGAAGGAGCCGAGCGCCATGCCGATGCCTATGCCTGTCATGACCCAAGTGACGCCCTCGGTCAGCACGGCCTCCGGCACGCGCCGCTCGATCAGGCCGAATGCCGTGATGAAGGTCGGCGAGATCGCCACGCCGCTAACGAACACGGCCAGTGCCAGAAGAGGTACCGTTTCTGCGACGAGCAGCGGCAGCGTGGTGAGCGCGATGATAGCGACCGCGATGGCAAGCTGAATTTGCAGCGGTGTTTTCAGGTTCAGGGCGCCGATGATGATGCCGACGACGAACGATCCGAGGGCATAGACGCCGATGACGAGGCTGGCGGCGCCCGGCTGGCCGAGCTCCTTGGTGATCGCCACGGTGCCCACCTCCGTGGTTGCGAAGGTCGCGCCGATGAAGATCAGGGCCAAGGTGATGATTTGGACCGGCCGCAGGCGGATTGCCGAGCCGCGCGAACCAATTTCCACCGGTCGCACTCGCGGCTCGGTCGAGCGCTGCAGGATGAAGGCTGTCGAGCCGAACGCGAGGAACAATGTGCTCGCCAACATTCCCGCTTCCGGGAAAAGGGCGACGCTCAGGCCCACCGATAGCGATGCCCCGGCGATGTAGACCAACTCGTCGGCCGCCGACTCGAAAGCGAACGCGGTGTTCATTTCGGGGCGATCCCGGAAGAGCTCTGTCCAGCGCGCGCGCACCATTGCGGGGATGCTGGGCATTGCGGCGGCCAGCAGCGCTGACACGAACAGTGTCCATATCGGCCAGTCCTGATTGGCCGCCGCAATCAGCACTACGAAAGCGAGCGCGGAAATGACGGTGGTGGGCACCACAATCCGCGATTGGCCGAGGCGGTCCACCAGCCGCGATATCTGCGGCGCGACAAAAGCATTGGCCAGCGCATATGTCGCGGAGACGGCGCCGGCCAGCCAGTACTCACCGTGCGTTTGCGACAGCATCGCGACGATCCCGATCGGAGCCATGGCCATCGGCATCCTGGCAACGAAGCCGGCTGCGGCGAAGCCCTTTGCTCCCCTTGCCTTGAAGATTTCGCGATAGGGATTGGGCATGAGAACACTCCTGGATTTTTGAGGCCGAGCCACTTATATACGTGGCGTATGCAAATCAGATAATGACATACGACGCGTATGTCAATTAATATACGAGGCGTATGTGAAGGAATGAGCGAATGGGGCACAAACCACGCAAGGAGATGATCGCGGAGACCCGCGCCAAACTGGTCGCGGCGGCGCGCCATGCCTTTGGCACTGTCGGCTATGCGGAGGCGTCGATGGACGACTTCACCGCATCGGCCGGGCTGACGCGTGGCGCGCTTTATCATCACTTCGGCGATAAGAAGGGCCTTCTCCAGGCGGTCATCGCCGAGATCGACGGGGAAATGTTGGCCCGGCTGAAGATCGTTTCGGCCAGGGCGGACACTCTCTGGCAGGGCTTTGTCGACGAATGTACCGCCTATATCGAGATGGCACTGGAGCCGGAGATCCAGCGTATCGTCCTTCGCGATGGACCGGCGGTGCTCGGCGATCCTTCGCAATGGCCGAGCCAGAACGAATGCATCCGCTCGATGAGCGAGAACCTTCAAAGGCTGAGGGACGAGGGAACCATCGTTGCCGTTGATCCCGAAGCCGCAGCAAGGTTGGTCAGCGGCGCCTCGCTACATGCCGCGCAGTGGATCGCAAATTCGGAGGATCCCGAAGCGACGTCAAAAAAGGCGGTGAAGGCCTTCAACGTGCTTCTGGAGGGATTGCTCAAGCAAGGCCGCAGGATTGGCGGTCCGCAGGCACCGGCTGAGATTGACAAATCGCTGGCCTGAGTTTGTTCAAGACCATCAAAGGCCAGGTGCCCGACCCCGACTGGGACCGGCGGCTGGCCGAGCATCGGTCGGTAGCTCGCGCCGGACCCAACCAGCATCCAACATCTAAACCCTGTTGAACGTCTGCCTTTGGCCGTGCCAAAAACATGGTCAAAGCCGCCGGGCGCGCCTATATCGGGGGCATGGTAACAAGGCTTTATACCCACCCGATCTTTCTCGAGCACATAACGCCGCCCGGTCATCCGGAGCGGCCGGACCGCCTGCGCGCTATCGAACGCGTGCTCGACGACGAAGCCTTTGCCGCCCTTGATCGTGCCGAGGCGCCGGAAGGCGACGAGGCCACCATCCTCTACGCACATCCGCAGGAATTCGTCGAACGGGTCCGCGCTACGATACCGGACACCGGTATCGCTCGCGTCGACGCCGACACCACCGCCAGCCCGAAAAGCTGGCAGGCGGCCGTGACGGCGATCGGCGCTGCCAACGCCGCCGTCGACGATGTCTTTCGGGGCAACGTCGCCAATGTCTTTGTCGCCGCCCGCCCGCCCGGCCACCACGCCGAAAAGACGACGTCCATGGGCTTCTGTCTGTTCAACACCGCGGCGATCGCGGCGCGCTACGCGCAAAGGCAGCACCAGGCCGAGCGCGTTGCCATCGTCGACTGGGACGTGCATCACGGCAATGGCACGCAGGATATTTTCTGGGACGATCCGTCGGTGCTCTATTGCTCGACGCACCAGATGCCGCTTTATCCCGGAACCGGAGCCGTGAGCGAAACCGGCGCCGGCAATATCGTCAACGCGCCGCTGGCGCCGCAGACCGGCAGCGAGGTTTTCCGCGACGCTTTCCTGTCGCGCATCTTGCCGGCGCTCGACAATTTCGCGCCCGACCTCATCATAATTTCCGCCGGCTTCGACGCGCATCACCGCGATCCGCTGGCCGAGATCAACTTGACCGAGGACGATTTCGACTGGGCAACCGGCCAGCTGATGCAGCGCGCCGGTCGTCACAGCGACAACCGGCTCGTCAGCCTGCTCGAGGGCGGCTACGATCTGCAGGGATTGGCATTTTCGGTCGCCGCCCATGTCGGGCGACTGATGAAAGGATGAACGATGGCTGGTGAGAGCAACGAAGACGTCAAGGCGATGAGCTTCGAGCAGGCGCTCGACGCGCTGGAGAAAATCGTCGATGATCTGGAGCGCGGCGACGTGCCGCTCGATCAGTCGATCCGCATTTATGAGCGCGGTGAGGCACTGAAGGTACATTGCGATCGGCTGCTCAAGGCGGCCGAGGATAAGGTCGAGAAGATCAGGCTTTCGCGCGACGGCAAGCCTGTGGGGACAGAGCCGCTGGACGCGGAGTAATGCATGATCCCGAACCGAAGGTCCGCGTTGGCGCAAAGCGGAAACCGGTTTTCGGACAAGATCATGCTCAAACTAGGATAAAAGCGAGACGCGGAGGTCCAGAAAAGCGATGTGCAGAAACATCAAGACCCTGTTCAATTTTGATCCGCCGGCGACGAACGAGGAAATTCGCGACGCGGCGCTTCAGTTCGTCCGCAAGCTGAGCGGATCGACACGACCCTCGAAGCGGAATCAGGACGCCTTCGATCATGCCGTCGATGCTATCGCTGCGTCGGCTCGCGAGCTTCTCGATTCTCTCGAAACCACGCACCATCCGCGCAGTCGCGAGGAAGTCGCGGCCAAGGCGCGCGCAAAAGCGGCAATCCGTTTCGCCTAATTTGATGGCAACCGTGCATTGCTGCTGACAAGGAGGTTTCGTGAGCTTCTTCCCCGGAAACGACCCCCTGCCCGGTGACGCCTTCGCCAGCGACCAGATCGAACTGATGGTTATTCCGAACGCCAAGGACATTGGCGGCTTTCAGGTTCGCCGTGCCTTGCCGACCGCCAGGCGTCGGCTGGTCGGTCCCTTCATCTTCTTCGATCGCATGGGCCCGGCGATTTTGCGGGCCGGCCAGGCGCTCGACGTCCGTCCGCATCCGCATATCGGCCTGTCGACGGTGACTTACCTGTTCGACGGCAAGATCAGGCATCGCGATTCGCTCGGCACCGAAATGGTAATCCAGCCCGGCGACGTGAATTTGATGACCGCCGGCCGCGGTATCGTCCATTCCGAGCGTACGCCACAGGAGCTGCGCGGCGCGCCGATGTCGGTTTCCGGCCTGCAGACATGGCTGGCGCTGCCCGACGACAAGGAGGAGGTCGACCCGATCTTCGAGAATACGGCGGCCATGCGTCTGCCCGAGATCGACGCCGAAGGCGTCAGCGGGCGCGTTGTCATCGGCGCCTTTTCCGGGCTGCGGTCTCCGGTCGTGACCGCTTCTGAAACGCTCTATGCAGACCTCAGCCTGGCGCCCGGCGCCAGCGTGAAAATCCCTGCCAATGCCGAGGAGCGCGCCATCTATACGTTGGAGGGAGAGGTCTCGATCTCCGGCGACCGCTTTCCGGCAGAGCGGCTGCTGGTGTTTCGGCCCGGCGACGAGATTGTCGTGTCCTCGGAGGGTGGAGCGCATTTTATGCTGTTCGGCGGCGCCTCACTTGGCTCGAAGCGCTACATCTGGTGGAATTTCGTGTCATCGTCGAAGGAACGCATCGAACAGGCCAAAGAAGAGTGGAAGACAGGCCGCTTCGATATCGTTCCTGGGGATGAAGAAGAGTTCATTCCTCTGCCGGACAATTAGAGCGCCGCGTGCGGTTTTGGACACGCAAAGGAAACCTTAACACTTTGAATCTGGCCCGCGTCACTCACACGCATTTACATTCGCCGGCCAGCGGCCTATTTCGCACGTGAATAAAAAGCAGGCCCTACCACCAGTGAACGCAAAGCTCCATACGCCCCTTCTCGACAAGGTCCGCATACCCGCCGACCTCAGGACGCTTGACGAACGTGATCTGCCGCAGTTGGCATTGGAGCTTCGCACCGAGTTGATCGACGCCGTGTCCCACACCGGCGGACATCTCGGTGCTGGCCTTGGCGTGGTCGAACTGACGGTCGCATTGCACTATGTCTTCAACACGCCAGAGGACCGGCTGATCTGGGATGTCGGTCACCAGGCCTATCCACACAAGATCCTGACCGGCCGCCGCGACCGTATCCGCTCGCTGCGGCAAGAGGGCGGCCTGTCCGGCTTCACCCAGCGCGCCGAGAGCGAATACGATCCGTTCGGCGCCGCCCACTCGTCGACCTCCATTTCCGCCGGCCTCGGCATGGCAATGGCACGCGATCTCTCCGGTGGCCGCAACAATGTCATTGCCGTTATCGGCGACGGCGCCATGTCGGCCGGCATGGCCTATGAGGCGATGAACAATGCCGGCGCGCTCGATGCCCGTCTGATCGTCATCCTCAACGACAACGACATGTCGATCGCTCCGCCGACCGGCGCAATGAGCGCCTATCTGGCCCGCCTTGCGTCGGGCAAGGCCTATCTGGGCTTGCGCGATTTCGGCAAGAAGCTGACTTCTTATCTGGGCGAGCGCGCCGATCGCGCCATCAAGCGGGCGGTCGAACATGCGCGCGGCTACGTCACTGGCGGCACGCTGTTCGAGGAAATGGGTTTCTATCACATCGGCCCGATCGACGGTCACAATCTCGAGCACCTGATCCCGGTGCTGAAGAACGTCCGCGACAATGCCGACGGCCCGGTGCTGATCCACGTCGTGACCCAGAAGGGCAAGGGCTATGGACCGGCCGAGGCGGCCGCCGACAAATATCACGGCGTCAACAAGTTCGACGTCATCACCGGCGCCCAGGCCAAGGCGCCGGCCAACGCGCCGAGCTACACGAAGGTCTTTGCCGAAAGCCTGGTCCAGGAGGCCCGAGAGGACGACCGCATCGTCGCCATCACCGCCGCCATGCCGAACGGCACCGGCCTCGACCTCTTCGGCGAGGCGTTCCCGTCGAGGACCTTCGACGTCGGTATCGCCGAGCAACATGCGGTGACCTTTGCCGCCGGCCTTGCCACGGAAGGCTTCAAACCTTTCGCTGCGATCTATTCGACCTTCCTGCAGCGCGCCTATGACCAGGTCGTCCATGACGTCGCCATCCAAAAACTGCCGGTCCGCTTTCCGATCGATCGCGCCGGCTTCGTCGGTGCCGACGGGGCGACCCATTGCGGCGCCTTTGACACGACTTTTTTGGCGACGCTGCCCGGTTTCGTCGTCATGGCTGCGGCGGACGAGGCGGAACTGCGCCACATGGTGCGCACGGCGGCAAGCTACGATGAAGGCCCCATCGCCTTCCGCTACCCGCGCGGCAACGGCGTCGGCGTCGACTTGCCAGAGCGTGGCTCGGTTCTCGAAATCGGCAAGGGCCGTATCGTCAAGGAGGGCACCAAGGTTGCGCTCCTTTCCTTCGGCACGCGGCTGCAGGATTGCCTGGCTGCGGCCGAGGAACTCGGCGCGGCAGGGCTTTCCACCACGGTCGCCGATGCTCGTTTCGCCAAGCCGCTCGACGAGGACCTGATCCGGCGGCTGGCGCGCTCGCATGAGGTGCTGGTAACAGTGGAAGAGGGCGCGGTCGGTGGCTTCGCCAGCCATGTGCTGCAATTCCTGGCCCATGAAGGGCTGCTGGAAAACGGCCTGAAGGTACGCCCGCTTGTGTTGCCCGACAGCTTCGTCGATCACGCCAAGCCCGAAAAGATGTACGCCGACGCCGGGCTTGATGCCGCCGGTATCGTGCGCACCGTCTTCGTGGCGCTGGGACACACCGCCAGCGCGCAAAGCGCCTGAATCAAAATCTCAACGGCTTGAATAAGCTTCCCGACGCGCGGTCGTAACTGACTGTTTGCGTTGTCATTTGGCATTCGCCTACGGTGTCTCTGGTCTCGCGGCCAATCTTCTAGAAGCAGATTGAAATCCTGATGCTTGCTACCGCGTGTGAAGAGCAGAACTGGGTGGTTTCGTGCCGTTCGATTGTCGACTGGAAATGAGCGACCAGCCAGAAACGGACATTAGCGAAAGCGATTCCAGGGCAGCTTTGAAAGAGCGGACATTCGACATCCTCATATCAATTCATCAGCTTCGGCTCCGGGAATACCCATATGCGATCTAAAATTTGCGTGCGCGGGTGATAGAGGCGGACCCAGTAACTCCAGCCTGGTGTAATCGAAATACAGTTGGCAATCTTTCCGTCGCAGCCAACGAACTGAATATCGACCGATCCATCCGCCCCGGGCGAGGCCCAAGTCCGCGCGGGAGCAAGCGAGAGGACACGAGTCCGACCGTGCGCTGCCGGAGGTCCTCGTTAGCTCGGGAATGCCTGTTGTGCTATCGTCCTAAGTCTCTCGGGCCGCCGAGGGTCTCGCATGATCTTCCGTTCGAGGGTGAGCATCTGTGACGGAATTTGAAACGAAACTGAAGTTGGCCGCCACGCTTGCCGCCAAAGGCAGGGTTTCGCGTCGTGACTTTGTTCAGCTGGCGCTCGCCTCCGGCCTTACCGCCACGGCCGCCAATGCAATGTTCGTCAGGGTCGCGCGCGCCGAGCCCAAGAAGGGCGGCACCTTGAAGATCGGCATCAGCGATGCCGCCGCCACCGATTCACTGGACCCGAGTACCTACGTCAACCGGTTCACCGGCACCGCGCTAGGGGGAACCTTGTCGAACAGCCTGACCGAGATCGATTCCAAGGGCAACGTGGTCCCCGACCTCGCCGAGAGCTTTGAGCCGTCAGACGGCGCCAAGAAGTGGGTGTTCAAACTGAGGAAAGGCGCCACCTTTCACAATGGCAAGACGGTTACCGCTGATGATGTCGTGGCCTCGGTCAGGCATCACACCATGGAGGGCACGAAATCGATGATGAAATCGCTCTTGGCTACGGTCAGGAATGTCGTCGCCGACGGTGCCTTGACGGTGGTGTTCGAACTCGACGGCGGCAATGCCGACTTCCCCTACATCATGTCGGACATCCTGGTCATGCCGGCGAAAGAGGGCGGCGTCGACTGGGAGTCGGGCACCCGCACCGGCCCCTATATGCTCGAAAAGTTCGAGCCGGGCGTCATCGCCACCTTTAATAAGAACCCGAACTACTTCAAATCCGACAAGGGCTGGTTCGACCGTGTCGAATACCTGGCGATCAATGATGTAACGGCGCGCACCAACGCGCTCAACACCGGCGAAGTCCATTACATGGATCGCTGCGATCTGAAGACGCTCGACATTTTGAAGCAGAACCCCGATCTCGTGATCTCAGAGACGACGGGCTACGGCCACTACGTCTATGTCATGAACGTCCAGAAGGCGCCCTTCGACAATCCCGATGTGCGCAATGCGTTGAAGTACTCGCTCAATCGTGACGAGATCGTGCGGAAGGTGTTTCTTGGCCACGGCGCCATCGGCAACGACAATCCGATCGCGCCGACCGTCAAGTTCGCGACTGATCCGCAGCCGAAGCACGTCTACGACCCCGACATGGTCAAGAGCCTGCTCAAGAAGGCGGGGGCCGAGAACACCCAGTTCGACCTGTCGGTCGCGGATGCCGGGTTCACGGGTGCTACCGACTCCGCTTTCCTCTGGCAGGAGCATGCCCGCGCCGCCGGCCTCAACCTGAATGTGATCCGGGAGCCCAACGACGGCTATTGGGACAATGTCTGGCTCCAGAAGCCGTTCTACGCCTCTTACTGGGCCGGCCGACCGACGTGCGACTGGATGTTCACCACCGGCTATGCGGCGGAAGCGGTGTGGAACGAAACGTTCTGGAAAAATCCGCGCTTTAATGAGCTGCTCGTCGCCGCCCGCTCGGAGACCGACGATACCAAGCGCGCCGGCATGTATGCCGAAATGCAGCAATTGCTGCATGACGACGGCGGGCTCATCAACCTCGTTTTCAACTCCTATGTCGATGCCCACACCAAGGCTCTCGCCCATGGCGAGTTGGCGTCGAACTGGCCGATGGACGGGTCGAAGATCGCCGAACGCTGGTGGTTCGCCTAGGCCGTCTACTCGACAATTGGGATGGCGGACTGGACGCGTTTGATGTCTCCTTGTCCCCCAACAGCGGCTCCGGAGCGGACATCGCAGCAGGTCCGAGTTGGGCCACAAGCGGAAATCCCTGACGCGCGTCCAGGGTCCATCAATTGCCTCTGATTTTGGACAGCGCGTCCTTTGCGTAAATGCCAACCAGAGCTTCATTCTGGAGTGCGACAAGCGCAGGTATCGCAGCTTGTGCCGGAGGTCCGATCTTTCCCAGCGCCTCGATGGCCTCCCGGCGGAGATACTCAACCTTAAGCGCTTCAACCAGAGCCGGAACGGCTTGTAATGCCGCTGGTCCAAACCAGCCCAGTCGTTTTGCTGCATATAGCTGGGAAAAGGGATCGCCGGCGCCAAGCTCTGCTTCCAGGCTCGTAACGGTGACGTCCAGCGGCAGCGCAGCGATACGGACACCATCATTCAGGCGCTCCCCGACATTTGCGTGTTCATAATCCCATTTGAACGAGTGGTGTAAGGTGTCGGGAATGTTTTCGAGGCCTTTCTGGCCTATGCCGGGCCGGAACTTCATCAGCATTTGCCTCGCTTCTTCCCGGCGACCGAGCTGCGCCAGCACGGAACTGAGAGGTAGAAAGAGCGCAGTTGCGTCTGGGTTTCGCCTGACGCCTTCTCCGAACACCTCAGCCGCTTGTTTCAGATCGCCCATTGCAAAGAGCGCCAATCCACGAGCGAGAACGTAGTGGCTTGGATAGCTCGGGTTGAGCCGCATGGCGGTCGCGACGAAATTCAGCGCGTCGGCAGGTTCGCCTGAGATCGTCAGCGCCCAAGCCGTTGCGATGTGTGCCTCGGGGTCGTTGGGATCCAATGCAATCGCTCGACCGGCATTCCTGCGTGCATCTTTGGCCAGGCCTTGATAACCGTCCCGCAATGCCTCGACCGTATAAGACAGTGACGTTGGATATTTCTTGGCCAACTCTACGTAATCGTGAGCTCCCCACCAGAAATATGGTTCGTCCCTACCGAGTTCTTTACCCCAGAGTGAGTCAACGACGCGGAAGTAGGCCAGCGCCAGGGCGGCATAAGCTCGCCCATATTCGGGATCAAGTTCGGTTGCTTTTTTCAAGGACGTGATGGCGGCAGCTGTATCCTTTGCGTTGTAACGGAGATAAAGGCTCCAACCCTTTTCGAAAGCTTCCTTGGCTGCAATGTTGTCCGGCTTGGCGCGGGCAATTTCCGTTTTTTCGGTGGTGGTGAGGTTGACCTTCAACGCTTCGACGATCTTTGCGACAAAAACGTCCTGGACCGCAAAAATATCGGCGACGTTTCCATCGAACCTGTCCGCCCACACATGCCCGCCGGTGAGGGCATCGATGAGCTGGGCGTTGACTCGCACCTGCTCGCCGGCTCGCCGTACGCTCCCCTCGAGAACGTAACGCACGCCAAGTTCTTCGGCGACCTGGCTGATTTTTACCGGCTTGCCGCGGTAAACGAATGTCGAGTTTCGCGCGATCACGAAGAGGCCGGAAACCTTGGAAAGGTCGGTGATCAAGTCATCGGTCATGCCGTCGGCGAAGTGCTCCTGGCCGGCGTCGCTCGAGATGTTGGTGAATGGCAATACAGCGACTGACGGCTTATCGGGCAGCGGCAACGCCATTCTTTCCCTGGAGGCCACCTCGACCGGCGGTCCTGAACCGTCCCCGACCACCTTCCAAAGCGCTACACCTCCGGCGATCAGGATCAGCGCCGTCGCCGCGACTGTCAGCCGGCGCCATTCGATATGACGTTTGCGTTTTGCTGGAACTGTTCCGGACGCGGCGCGTGCCCGCGGGCCTACCCGATACAGACGAACAGGTTTTTCGATGTTCTTGAGCTTTTGTTCACCCAAAAATTCGAACTCAAAATCCAGCTTTCTCTCGACCTGATCAAATGCCGTTCCTGAAATCAGGACGCCCCCGGGTTCGGCCAATCCTTCCAGTCTCGCCGCGACATTCACGCCGTCGCCATAGATGTCCTGTCCTTCGACAATCACATCACCAAGGTTTACGCCAATGCGGAATTCGAGCTGTTTTTCCTTCGGCAGTTCGGCGTTGCACTCCGCCATCGTCCGCTGGATTTCGACGGCGCAACCGACCGCGTCGACCACGCTGGAGAATTCTATCAGCGCGCCGTCGCCCATGAGCTTCACGATGCGCCCCTTATGAGCGGCGATCTTCGGATCGATCAGGTTCTCGCGGGTGCTCTTCAGGCGCGCGAGGGTATCCGCCTCATCGGCTTCCATAAGGCGGCTGTAGCCAACGATGTCAGCGGCAAGTATCGCCGCAAGCCTGCGCTCCATGGAGGTTTCCGGCGCTGGGCAACTGTTTCCATGATAATAGAGTATCGCTTCGGAGCCTAGTCCTGCTCTGGTCGGCTTTGGGTCAGGAACGCTGGTTGGGGTGAACGTCGGCCATCGGGCAGCGAAATGGGCTGATGAAGGTCAGCTCAGGGTCATGGGCGTGAATTCGGCCGGTCGCGAACGAACCACCGCCAAGGGGTCATCTTCCGCCCTTCCGCACCGGTACTGAGTGTCAGATTTCCGCTAAAGCGCGTCGCATTTGAACGGATTCATGCGACGCGCTTTAAGTTCTTGTTTTTACGCATGTCGTTGTCGCAAAACCGCTGCGCACTTCTGCGCGACATGCATTAGAACCACATATCGCGCACGCAGCGACCATCGCGCGGCAGGTCCTCGAACTTATGGAGACCATCGAAATGGTCGATTGGCAGGTCGGCGACGGCGTCAGGCGGCGCAAGCCTCACATTGACGGCGATTCGAGTGCGACCGGCGGCACTGGAGCGCAAACCACGCCAGGCCAGAACGCAGGCGCATGTCGGACACAACAGAATCTCGAGCGACGGGTCATCCTTTCCGGAGCGCGTATAAGCACTTGTCGGTCCCGCAAGACGGATGCGTTCGTCAACATAATCGTAAGCCCACAGCGCGCCATAGCGGCGGCAAAGCGTGCAATTGCAGGCTGTGATCGAGCCGGGATCGCCCTCCAACGTCCAGTGGGCCGCGCCACAATGGCAGGTTCCGGTCAGCATCCGTCCTCCTCACGTTCTGGCAGAAACACGAGCATATCGTTCCCAACATTGTGCCGGACCTGGTGCGATATTCAACAGATTGTGGCGCAGCCTGATGCGCTCGCCGCTTTCGCAAGATGTTCGTTGTCTTCCCAATATCCTTGCCTTCGTGACAGGCTTTCGCCATGAAGGCCGATGAACTCCCCTTTGCCAGCCAGCACACGCCAGCGGCTCGACGAACTGCTCGTCGCGCGCGGCCTGTTCCCCAGCCGCTCTCGCGCCCGCGACGCGATCGAGCGCGGTACTGTGACGGTTGACGGCGTCATCGCCCGCAAGCCCGGCCAGACCGTCCTGGCTGATTGCCTCATAGAAGTCGATGATCCGGCGCAGGGTTACGTGTCGCGTGCTGCGCTGAAGCTGATCGCCGGGCTCGATCATTTCGGTCTCGATCCAGCCGGCAGCGAAGCGCTCGACGTCGGCGCCTCGACCGGAGGCTTCACTCAGGTCTTGCTCGAACGCGGCGCGGCACATGTCACGGCGATCGATGTCGGGCATGGCCAGATACATCAGGATATCGCTGGCGATCCGCGTGTGACGGTGATCGAGGGATTGAACGCCCGTGATCTTTCCGCCGCCGATCTTGCCGATCGCATTCCGGATTTTATCGTCTCCGATGTCAGCTTCATCTCGTTGAAGCTGGCGCTGCCGCCGGCGCTCGCCATTGCCAGGAGCGGCGCCAGAGCAATATTTCTGGTTAAGCCGCAATTCGAGGCGGGCCGCGAGGCGATCGGCAAGGGCGGCTTGCTGAAAGACCCATACGATGCCGCGCGGGTTGCCGGCCTGCTGCAGGATTGGCTCGACGGCGTCCCGGGCTGGCGCTCGCTGGGACTGCATCTGTCACCGATCGAAGGCGGCGACGGCAACCGCGAGTTCCTGCTCGCCGGGATCAAAGACGCCGGAGTCGAGAACAGGGGGATCGGAGGCCGATGAACGCGCGCTTCACGATCACAAGGCTGGGCTCCCAGGCCGACGGCGTCGCCGAGACCGAAACCGGCGAGCTTTTCATTCCGTTCACGCTGCCCGGTGAAACCGTCACCGCCGCGCGCGAAAAGGACCGTGCCACGCTGATGTCGGTGCTGGAGGCTTCGCCGCTTCGCATCGACCCTGCCTGTCAGCATTTCACCGAATGCGGCGGCTGCGCCATCCAGCATCTTGAGGCCGAAGCTTATCATCGGTGGAAGCGCGACAAGGTTGCGCAAGCGCTCAACAGCAAGGGTGTCACTTGCGACATTGACGCGCTGGTGCCGTGCGCGCCGCAGACGCGTCGGCGCGTCGTGTTCACCGCCCGACGGAGCGAGGCCGGCATGCTGCTCGGATTCGTTCGGGCGCTGTCGTCCGAAATCATTTCCATCGAGGAATGCCCGATCTCGCTGCCCGAAATCGTCGCAAAGCTCGACCGTCTGAAAGCACTCGCCGAGTTGGTTTGCGCAACGACGAAATCGTTCCGCATGACGGTCACAGTGACCGGTTCCGGCCTTGATGTCGCGGTTCACGAGTCCGGCAAGCTTGGCGAAAACCAGCGCCGCGTCGCCTCCAATTTCGTCATCGCTCAGGGGCTGGCAAGGCTTTCGATCGATGGCGAGATCATAATCGAGCCCAAAAAGCCGGTTGTCATGTTCGGCGACATCGCCGTCGCGGTGCCGCCGGGCGCCTTCCTGCAGGCCACCGAAGCCGCCGAGCAGGCGATGGCCGACATCGTCGGCCGGCACTTCGCGCGCGCCAAGAAGGTCGCCGATCTCTTCGCCGGCTGCGGCAGCTTTGCGCTACGTCTCGCCGCCAAGTCGGAAGTCCATGCGGTGGAGGGTGACGCGGCAGCGCTTTCGGCGCTCGACCGGGCGTTCCGTTTCGCCAGCGGTCTGAAGCGCGTGACCAGCGAACGCCGCGACCTGTTTCGGCGGCCGCTCACATTCAAGGAGTTGAATACCTTCGATGGCATCGTGTTCGATCCGCCCCGCGCCGGCGCCGAGGACCAGTCGAAGCAGATTGCCCGTTCCGACGTGCCGCTGGTCGCCGCGGTTTCCTGCAATCCGGTGACGCTGGCGCGCGACCTGCGCAGCCTGATCGACGGCGGCTACGCCCTGAAAAGCGTAACGCCGATCGACCAGTTCCTGTGGTCTCCGCATGTCGAGGCCGTCGCGCTTTTGGAGAAGCCGAGGAGAAGGCGGTAGTAGGCTTTGCAAGCGTTGAGCTTGAATTGCGCCAGAAATGAGCCTATTTTGATCGCGTGTCGTTCAAAATGTGCTAGGAACCTGTTATGAATACCGCAGCCCTCGATATCAGAGCATCGCGCTTTGGCGAGGAACGGACGCCATTTCTTTCGGCAAGACGGGTAGCTGAACTGCTGGGCGTCAATCTGACCGAACTGGCGGGTCTGATCGGCGTCGCGCGCAACACGCTTGCCGCCAAGACCGGCGCGCGCAAGGTCGACGCCGCATTGAGTCCGATTGTCCGTATCCTGGCGATGGCAGGCGAGATGGCCGGCGATGAACAGCGTGCGGCGATCTGGTTCAAGCATCAGCCAATCCCTGGCTGGGCGGGAAAGACCGCCTACGATCTCGTTCGAGAGGGCAAAACGGACAAGGTGCTTGCCTATCTGGAGGCAGTCCGCTCCGGCATTTATGCCTGAAAACAGGCTGAGCCTATGGCGCGCCTTCGTGCCGCGTTGGGCGCATCTGCCGCTTTCCGGCGAAGGAGCGGCCCGCTTTGGCGGTCGCTGGAATCCGGTGGGCACCCCGACGATCTATGCCGCGCGCGAATTGTCCACTGCTTGGGCGGAGTACAATCAGGGCTTTGTTCAGCATCCGGCGCTGATTGCGCAGCTCGAACTTTCAGGCCCGCGCCTAGCCAACCTGACGGACGCTGACGTGCTGACCAAGCTCGGCGTGACGGCAGACATTCACCGATGTGAATGGCGCGACATCATGGATCAAGGCCTGATGCCTGAGACGCACACGCTGAGAGATCGCCTGATTGCCGATGGGCAGCATGGCGTGATCTACCCCTCCTTCATGTCGCCCGGCGGCACATGCGTCGCCCTCTGGCGATGGAACGAGAGCAACGCACCCCGTCTGAAGGTCATCGATCCCGACCATCGCCTGCCGAAAACGCCGGCTTCATGGCTTTAATGCATGTCGCGCAAAAGTGTGCAGCGGTTTTGCGATAACGACAAAACAACAACCTAAAGCGCGTCGCATGAGCCCGGTCAAATGCGACGCGCTTTAGGGCAGTTCGAACCTGGTCGGGAGACGGCTAGGCTTCTTGCACGCCCTCATATCCGGCCGCCCTTGCGGCCTTGACGAACTTACGGTCAAAAGTCGCGAAGCCGGCGCAGTGAGCGGACTTGCCCAGATGCAACGCATCAGCGAAATCTAATCCCCTTTCCGAGAGGTCGAGCGCGGACGACACGACCGCTCCGTCTTCCACCTCCACCGTGGGGAGCCCACTAAACGCCCGTAGCGTACGGGCGATTTCGAGCGGCGCAAAACCATAGGTGCTGCGCAACACCCACTCGACCTCCAGGATCACTGTAATGGCGACAAAGACCGGCTGGCTATCGATCAGCGCCCCGGCGCGGGGAGACTGTGTCGGGTGATCGCCTGTCAGGTAGCGGACGATAAGATTGGTATCAATCGCGAGCATGGCGCCGCCGCGCTTCGGCCAGCACACCTGCATCCATTTCTTCCAACGTCTTCGGCCTGCCTCTATGGGGCAGGGATCCGAACACGTCTTCTGGCCGTGTCTCGGCGAAGACTGGCGCAGGCTTCAGCAGCACGCCCTCCGGAGTGTCTTCGACCAGAAGACGCGTGCCGGCGTCCCATTCCCTCCGTTTCCGGATTGCGCTGGGCAAAATGACCTGTCCCTTGGTCGAGACGGTGGTTATGAGCTTTTCCGTAGCAGCCACGGCACGTACGCCCCTAGATGTAAGACAAACGTAAGATAATAGGAGGTCGCGCCAAATTCAAGGCGCAAGCTACGCATTTGACGAGATGGAGCAGCAGTGGCGGCCGGGATGGTATTCGTGACCACAAAACCAGCCGGCAGCTTCTATCAAACCCGCGTTCCGCCGACCGTCATCTGGTTCATCCTGAGATGCGGCTGGCCGACGCCGACCGGCACGCCCTGGCCGGCCTTGCCGCACATGCCGATGCCGGTGTCGAGCTTCATGTCGTTGCCGATCATCGAAACGCGGTGCATGGCGTCAGGCCCATTGCCGATCAGCATGGCGCCCTTGATCGGCTGCGTCACCTTGCCATTTTCAATCATGTAGGCCTCGGTGCAGCCGAACACGAACTTGCCCGAGGTGATGTCGACCTGGCCGCCGCCGAAGGAGACGGCATAGATGCCGTTCTTGACCGACGCGATGATTTCGTCCGGCTCCATGTCGCCCGAGGTCATGTAGGTGTTGGTCATGCGCGGCATTGGCTGGTGTGCATAGCCTTCGCGCCGCCCGTTGCCGGTGGCCTTCATGCCCATCAGCCGGGCGTTCTGGCGATCCTGCATATAGCCGACAAGCTTGCCGTCTTCGATCAGCACGTTGCGGGCCGAAGGTGTTCCTTCATCATCGACGGTCAGCGAGCCGCGCCGCTCGGGCATGGTGCCGTCGTCGACGACGGTGACACCCTTCGCGGCCACCTGCTGGCCCATCAGCCCGGCGAAAGCCGATGTTTTCTTGCGGTTGAAGTCGCCTTCCAGCCCGTGGCCGACCGCCTCGTGCAGCATGACGCCCGGCCAACCGCTGGACAGGACGATGTCGAAGGTGCCGGCGGGCGCGGGGATCGCTTCGAGATTGACCAGCGCTTGCCGCAGCGCCTCCTTGGCCGCGTGCTTCCAGCTCTCCTTGACCAGAAATTCGCCAAACGCCTTGCGCCCGCCCATGCCGTAGGAGCCGCTCTCCTGGCGGTCGCCATTGCCGACCACCACCGACACGTTGATCCTGACCAGCGGGCGGATGTCGCGCACCACCTGGCCGTCGGCGCGCACGATCTCGACATGTTGCCAGGAGGCGGCGAGCGAAGCCGTCACCTGTCGCACGCGCGGATCCTCGGCTCGCAGCCAGGCATCGATTTCCTGAAGGAGCTTGGCCTTGGCCTCGAAGGAAGGCGAGGGGATCGGGTTCTCGTCGCCATAGAGATGGCGGTTGGTGCGGGCAGGAGCCGCGGCAAACGTGCCGGAATAGCCGCTCTTGACCGTCGAGACGGCGTCGGCCGCGCGCAGCAGCGATGCTTCGGAAAGATCGCTGGAATGCGCGTAGCCACTCGCTTCGCCGGCGACGGCGCGCAGGCCAAAGCCTTGGTCTGTGTTGAAATTGGCGGTCTTCAGCCGGCCATTGTCGAACATCAGCGCTTCGCTCTCGCTGTATTCGAGGAACAGCTCGCCGTCGTCGGCGCCGTTGATAGTCTCGGCGACGATCTGCTTGATGCGATCGTCGGAAATGTCGAATTGGCCGATGAGGCTGTTCATGGCAGGTCCGTCCGTGGAAAGAGATTGTCCTCACGATGTAGGCGCGCAGGTGCGTCCAGACAATCGGCAATGACCATTGTCATCGCCAAAGGCCAATCACAATCTCTTTTCGTTGGTAAGGCCTTTGGGATTTTGGTCTCAAGGCAGGGCGGCGAAACCGTCGGCGAAACCCTTGAGCTCGACTGGAATGCCGATGCCTTCCTCCGGCGTCTGAAAGACGATGAAGGTGGCTGACGTTCCGGTCTTCAGCGTGTCGAGCAGCGGCTTTTCGAGAATGACCTCGGCATAGCAGCCGTCCTGGAAGCAGCGCACGAAATAGGCCCGGCCGATGTCCTTGCCATCGACATTGAGACCGAGTCCGTTGGGCAGCAGCACTCCGAGCGGCGCCAGCACGCGCAGTATTTCGGCCTTGTTGTCGGCGGTGCGCAGCACGACGACGGAAAGCCCCATCTCGGGACGGTCCTCGGCGACGACGTTCTGCATCATCACGCATTGTTCTGATGTGGCTCCGGCCGGCGTGTCGCAGATGACCGACCATGCGCCATGCGTCGACCGCACCTTGCCGCTTGGCTGCGCAGCATTGGCCTGGCCGATGCCAGACAAGCCAACACCAGATAGGCCAACGCCAGACACGGCAGCGAGAAGAATGACCTTCGCCAAGCTTCTCGAAAGCCCCAATCGCGAAACCCGAAGTCTCGAAAGCCCAAGTCTCCAAAGCCAAGAGTTCATGACGGCTCCATTGCGAATCACGGCACTTTAAGCCGCGCCAAGGGCAAGTAAAGGATGAGACCACTGCCGGCCTGCCTCGACCAAGGCAATTGTGCGCTTTTCCGTGTCAAATTCGCCCGAATTGCGACAGCCCGGCGCATTTTGCCAGGACACTCCGCCGCTCGGGCTTCCGCGATCCGCCACCGCCGCGGCCGCCGCCAAAATGCGCAGCCGCGCTTGCGCGCAAAAATGCCGCACGGTTTCCTCCGCTCATTTCTTGCAGAGGCAAATAGAGTATGGTTTGAACCAGCCTCGGGACTGTCCGGGATTCCCGTCCCGGCGTTGTTCGATATTCTTGCGGTCCGATCGCGAGGAACTGGGAGATAATGACGGCAATGAGAAAATTCCTAGCAGGCGCCAAATTCCTGACAAGCGCTTGGGCTGCCGCCACACTGTTCACCGGTGCATCCGCCCATGCCGCCCAGCCTGCGCCGTGGGAGGTGACATTCCAGCCCGCCGCCACCGACATGATGCGGCAGATCGCCCTGTTCGAGCACTATACGCTGTGGTTCATCGTGCCGATCACCCTCTTCGTGCTCTTTCTTCTCGCCTATTGCATCTTGAAGTTCCGCGCGAGCGTCAACCCGATCCCGTCGCGCACCAGCCACAACACGCTGATCGAGGTGATCTGGACGGTTGGGCCGGTCGTCGTCCTGCTCATGCTCGCCATCCCCTCGTTCCAGCTTTTGACCGCGCAATACACACCGCCGGAGGAAGCCAAGTTGACCGTCAAGGCGACGGGAAACCAGTGGAACTGGGACTACGAATACCAGACCGAAAACACGCTTTCCTTCAACTCAGCGATCCTGGCGGATTCTGACCGCGCGGCGGCCGGTAAGGAGGACCGCGGCGCTTATCCGCGCCTGCTCGCCGTCGACAACGAGATGGTGGTGCCGGTCAACACCATGACCCGGGTGCTGGTGACGGCGGCGGACGTGATCCACGCCTTTGCCATGCCGTCCTTCGGCATCAAGACCGACGCGGTTCCGGGCCGCATCAACGAGGTCTGGTTCAAGGCGGAAAAGGAAGGCCTCTATTACGGCCAGTGTTCGGAGCTCTGCGGCAAGGACCACGCCTTCATGCCGATCGCGATCCGAGTCGTCTCCGACGCCCAGTACAAGACCTGGCTGGCGGCAGCCGGCACCGACCTTCCCGGCGCCAACAAGGCGCTGATGGCCGAGGTCGACGGCAAAGACAAGGTAGCGGCCGCCGGCAACTGATGCCGCGACCAGAAAAGATCAGGGAACGGAGCCGAACATGGCAGACGCTGCAGCTCACGACCACGACCACAAGCCGTATCATGGCTGGGTCCGGTGGGTGTATTCGACCAACCACAAGGATATCGGTACGCTCTATCTGATCTTCGCGATCATGGCGGGCTGCGTCGGCGGTGCCCTTTCGGTCGTCATGCGCATGGAACTGCAGGAGCCGGGGATCCAGATTTTCACCGGCCTGGCGCAGATGGTCTACGGCTTGAACGCCGACGCTGCGCTCGACGGCGGCAAGAGCATGTACAACGCCTTCACCACAGCGCATGCGCTGATCATGATCTTCTTCATGGTCATGCCGGCGCTGATCGGCGGCTTCGCCAACTGGATGGTGCCGATCATGATCGGCGCGCCCGACATGGCTTTCCCGCGCATGAACAACGTCTCGTTCTGGTTGCTGCCACCGGCTTTCATCCTGCTGATCATCTCGGCCTTCATGCCGAGCGCGCCTGGCGCCTACGGCGTCGGCGGCGGCTGGACGATCTATCCGCCGCTATCGACATCGGGCCAGCCGGGACCGGCGATGGATCTTGCGATCCTGTCGCTGCACATCGCCGGCGCGTCGTCGATCCTCGGCGCCATCAATTTCATCACCACCATTTTCAACATGCGCGCGCCTGGCATGACGCTGCACAAGATGCCGCTGTTCGCCTGGTCGGTGCTGATCACCGCTTTCCTGCTGCTGTTGTCGCTTCCGGTTCTGGCCGGCGGCATCACAATGCTTTTGACCGATCGCAACTTCGGCACGACCTTCTTCGCGCCGGACGGCGGCGGCGACCCGATCCTGTTCCAGCACCTGTTCTGGTTCTTCGGGCACCCGGAAGTCTACATCCTGATCCTGCCGGGCTTCGGCATCGTCAGCCACATCGTCTCGACCTTCTCGAGGAAGCCCATCTTCGGCTATCTAGGCATGGCCTATGCCATGGTCGCGATCGGTGCGGTCGGCTTCATCGTCTGGGCGCACCACATGTACACGACCGGCCTGTCGCTCGACACGCAGCGCTATTTCGTCTTCGCCACGATGGTTATCGCCGTGCCGACGGGCGTGAAGATATTCTCGTGGATCGCCACCATGTGGGGCGGGTCGATTTCGCTCAAGACCCCGATGCTTTGGGCGATCGGCTTCATCTTCCTGTTCACCGTCGGCGGCGTTACCGGCGTCCAGCTTGCCAATGCCGGTCTCGACCGCCCGCTGCACGACACCTATTACGTGGTCGCGCATTTCCACTATGTGCTGTCGCTGGGCGCGGTCTTTGCCATCTTCGCCGGCTGGTACTACTGGTTCCCGAAGATGACCGGCTACATGTATTCGCCTGTCATCGCCAACACCCACTTCTGGGTCACCTTCGTCGGCGTCAACCTCGTCTTCTTCCCGCAGCATTTCCTCGGCCTCTCCGGCATGCCGCGCCGCTACATCGATTATCCGGATGCGTTTGCCGGCTGGAATATGGTGTCGTCCTACGGCTCGTACATTTCGGCCGTCGGCGTGGTCATCTTCCTCTATGGCGTGTTCGAGGCGTTCCAGAAGAAGCGGGTTGCCGGCGCCAACCCATGGGGCGAGGGTGCAACGACGCTCGAATGGCAGCTGCCTTCGCCGCCGCCCTTCCACCAGTGGGAACAGCTGCCGAAGATCAAATAGGCTTCTGCCTGGGGGAAATACGGAACCGCCGGTTCGCCGGCGGTTTTGGCCAACGGAATGATGGACTTTAAGTACGCATGGCCCTTGTCGACGACACCTTGACTGACGAACCGGGCTTTCGCGTGTCGGAAGCGACGGCGGGCGATTTCTTCGCCCTGTTGAAGCCGCGCGTCATGTCGCTGGTGGTGTTCACCGCCTTTGTCGGCCTGGTCGCGGCACCTGTGACCATCAATCCGCTTCTGGCGGTGATCGCTATCCTGGCCATTGCCATTGGTGCAGGGGCCTCCGGCGCGCTCAACATGTGGTATGACGCCGATATCGATGCGGTGATGACCAGGACCGCCGGCCGTCCGGTGCCGGCCGGCCGCATCCGGCCCGGCGAGGCGCTGAGTTTCGGCCTGGTGCTGTCGGTGCTGTCGGTGATGACGCTCGGCGTGCTGGTCAACTGGCTGTCGGCGACGCTGCTGGCCTTCACCATCTTCTTTTATGCCGTCGTCTACACGATGTGGCTGAAGCGCTGGACGCCACAGAACATTGTCATCGGCGGTGCTGCCGGCGCCATTCCGCCGGTGATCGGCTGGGCCGCAGTGACCGGAACAGTTAGCCTGGAAAGTATCGTCCTGTTCCTGATCATCTTCCTGTGGACGCCGCCGCATTTCTGGGCGCTCGCCCTCTTCAAGTCCGAGGACTATGCCAGGGCCGGCATCCCGATGATGCCGAATGTCGCGGGCCAGGCTTCGACCCGACGCCAGATCTTTGCCTACGCGCTGATCCTTGCACCGGTTGGCGTGCTGCCATGGACGCTCGGTTTCACCACCCCCGCTTATGGTGTCTTTGCGGTGCTGCTTGGTGCCGGCTTCGTCTGGTACGCGTGGAAGGTGCTGCAGATGGCGGACGGCGACCATGTGATGAAACCGGCCAAGGCATTGTTCGGCTACTCGCTGCTCTACCTCTTTGCCATTTTCGCCGTCTATCTTGCCGACTGCGTTGTCGACCGCGTGCTGGCCATGGGTGGAGCATGACCATGGCCGACAAGAAGCTTGAACTCATCACGCTGACGGAGCGCCAGCAGAAGGCCCGGCGCAACCGCTCGGTAGCCATCGGCCTGGCGCTGGCGGTGCTTGTCGTCATCTTCTATATCGCGACCGTCGTGAAATTCGGTCACAACCTCACCGGAACGATGTGAGGCTCAAGATGAACCGCCAAACAGTGACCCATCCTCAAAAGAAGAACACCAACCGCATTGTCGCCGGCGTCTGCATCGCCTTTTTCGGCGGCATGATCGGCATGGCCTATGCCGCGGTGCCGCTCTATGCGATGTTCTGCGAGGCGACCGGTTACGGCGGCACCGTAAAACGCGCAACGCAGCAATATGCCGACCGGGTGCTCGACCGCGATATCACCATCCGTTTCGACGCCAACACAGTCGGCGTGCCCTGGCAGTTCCAGCCGGTTGCCCGCTCGGTCACCATCAAGATAGGCGAGACGGCGCAGGCGCATTATAGCGCCACCAACAAGTTCGTCCGCGACACCACCGGCCGCGCCACCTTCAACGTGCAGCCGGAACTTGCAGGATCCTACTTCAACAAGGTCGAGTGTTTCTGCTTTACCGACACGACGTTGAAGCCTGGAGAGACACTGGACATGCCGGTCGTGTTCTATGTAGATCCCGACATCGTCGATGCGCCGGAACTGAAGGACCTGAAGACGATTACCCTGTCCTATACGATGTTCCCGGTCGAGAAGAACGAGAACAACAAGCCGGCGGCCTCGACAGTGCCGGCCGAAGGCACAAGCAACAAAGTTTCACACACCGAAAGAAGCCTCGGGGGTTGATATGGCAGACGCGCACGCAAAACCACAACATGACTACCATCTCGTCGACCCAAGCCCGTGGCCTTTCCTCGGCTCGGTCGGCGCGTTGGTCACCGCGATCGGCGGCGTCTGTTACATGCAGTATCTCAAGGGCGGCGATTTCCCCGTTTTCGGCTTCAACATCGCCAATCCGTGGCTGTTCTTCATCGGCCTTTTGATCGTCCTCTACACCATGTACGCCTGGTGGTCGGATACCATCAAGGAAGCGCATGAAGGCCACCACACGCGGGTCGTGTCGCTGCATCTGCGCTACGGCATGATCATGTTCATCGCTTCCGAGGTGATGTTCTTCGTCGCCTGGTTCTGGGCTTTCTTCGACGCCAGCCTGTTTCCCGGCGAGGCACAGCAATACGCCCGCGCCGCCTTCACCGGCGGCGTCTGGCCGCCGAAGGGCCTCGAAGTCCTCGACCCCTTCCACCTGCCGCTCTACAACACCGTCATCCTGCTTCTGTCGGCCACCACGGTGACCTGGGCGCACCACGCGCTGCTTCATGGCGACCGCAAGGGGCTGATCAACGGCCTGGTGCTGACGGTCGGTCTCGGCATGCTGTTCACCATGGTGCAGGCTTACGAATATATGCACGCGCCGTTCGGCTTCAGGGATTCGATTTACGGCGCCACCTTCTTCATGGCAACCGGCTTCCACGGCTTCCATGTCATCATCGGCACCATCTTTCTGCTGGTCTGCCTGGTCCGCGCGATGAAGGGCGATTTCACGCCCAAGCACCATTTCGGCTTCGAGGCGGCCGCCTGGTACTGGCACTTCGTCGACGTGGTCTGGCTGTTCCTGTTCGCGTCGATCTATGTCTGGGCCTCGAGCGGCGCGGTGATTGAAGGTCACTGAAATCTTTTTTGAGGAATTGCGTGGGCGGCTGCGGCGACGTGGCCGCCTTATCTTTTGGGGCGAAGGGCGCTAAAGTATCGCAATGAGCGACGACAAGGCGATCTGGCCACCAATCGATCCGATCTCGGCCGGCCTGCACGGCCGCTGCCCGCGCTGCGGCGAGGGACGACTGTTTTCCGGCTTCCTCACCGTCGGCAAACGCTGCGCCAATTGCGGCCTCGATTATTCCTACGCCGATGCCGGCGACGGTCCGGCGGTGTTCGTCATCCTGATCATCGGCTTCATCGTCGTCGGGCTGGCGCTGTGGATGGAGGTGACGCTGAATCCGCCGCTCTGGCTGCATTTCCTGCTGTGGATACCGCTGACGCTGGTGCTTTGCCTGGGCGCGCTCAGGCTGATCAAGGGTGTGCTCCTGACGCTGCAATACCGCAACAAGGCGGCGGAGGGCAGGCTGGACCTCGGCGAATGAGCACAACATCCGCCTCGATCACAGGCCGTTCGCGGCCGAAGACGGCATTGCTGCTTGGCCTCGGCCTCGTGCTGTTCTTCATCCTGCTGGCGCTCGGCACCTGGCAGGTCCAGCGCCTGTACTGGAAAGAGGGTCTTCTCCAGACCATCGGCCAGCGCACGCATTCCGCACCTGTGCCGTTGGCCGAGGTCGAAAAGCGGTTCGCCGCAACCGGCGATGTGGATTACACGCCGGTGACGGCATCAGGCACATTCCTGCATCAAAGCGAGCGACATTTCTTCGCGACTTGGGAGGGCCAGTCCGGTTTCGATGTCTTCACGCCCTTGCATCTGGAGGACGGCCGCTTCGTCCTGATCAATCGCGGCTTCGTGCCCTACGATCTCAAGGACGCGGCCAAGCGCCCGCAAAGCCAGGGTGCGGGCCAGGTGACGGTGACGGGGCTCGCCCGCAATCCGCTGCCGGCAAAGCCCTCGATGATGCTTCCCGACAATGATCCGCAAAAGAACATCTTCTACTGGAAGGATCGCGATGCCATGGCGGCCAGCGCCGGTCTGCCGGCCGGCGCGGGGTTGGTGCCATTCTTCATCGACGCGGACGCCACGCCGAACCCGGGTGGGCTGCCGGTCGGCGGCGTTACAATCATCGACCTGCCGAACAGCCATTTGCAATACGCCGTAACCTGGTACGGCCTTGCCGCTGCCCTTGCCGGCGTCCTCATCTTCACGCTTCGCCGCCCGGCGAAAGAAGAATGATCGGCACCGCGCCCTTGACAGGGCAGGGGTGCGCACCTCATTTCGCGCCTTGAGTTCAAGACTTGAGCTAACGTTACGACCAACCGGCCGGGAATCATGCTTCACACGACCACAAAGCCACCGCTGACCGTCAGGCTCTGCCAACCGCGGGGCTTCTGCGCCGGCGTCGATCGCGCCATCCAGATCGTCGTGCTGGCGCTGAAGAAATACGGCGCGCCGGTCTATGTCCGCCACGAGATCGTACACAATCGCTACGTCGTCGAGGGGCTGCAAAGCCTCGGTGCGGTGTTCATCGAGGAACTCTCCGAGATACCGGCGGAACATCGCCAGAGCCCGGTCGTCTTTTCGGCGCATGGCGTCCCGAAGTCGGTGCCGGCGGACGCCCAGGCGCGCAATCTCTTCTATCTCGACGCCACCTGCCCGCTGGTGTCGAAGGTCCACAAGCAGGCGATGCGTCATCAGCGGCTCGGCCGCCATGTGCTTCTGATCGGCCATGCCGGCCACCCGGAAGTGATTGGCACGATGGGGCAGTTGCCGGACGGCGCCGTCACCTTGATCGAGACCGAAGCCGACGCGGCGAATCTGGTGCCCGCCGACCCGCAGGCGCTCGGTTTCGTCACCCAGACGACGCTGTCGGTCGAGGACACCGCCGGCATCATCCGGGTGCTTAAGGATCGTTTTCCCGATCTGCATGCGGCGGCCGCGGAATCGATCTGCTACGCCACCACCAACCGTCAGGAAGCGGTCAAGGAGACCGCCGCGGGCTCCGATCTCTTCCTGATTGTCGGCGCCCCCAACTCCTCCAATTCGCGGCGTCTTGTCGAAGTGGCCGAACGCGCCGGCGCCTCGATGTCGCTTCTGGTACAGCGCGCCTCCGAAATTCCGTGGACCGACATTGCCGGAATCTCGACGCTCGGTCTGTCGGCCGGCGCGTCGGCGCCGGAAATCATCGTCGACGAGATCATCGACGCCTTCCGGCAGCGCTTCGACGTGACGATCGAGCTGGCGGTGACGGCGACGGAAACGGAGGATTTTCCGGTGATGCGGGTCCTGCGCGACGTCGAACTGACGGCGGCCGACATGGCCTTCGTCAACGGAGCCGCGTGAAGAGCCCATGGCGGTCTACACCGACGTCAACGAAGGCGAGCTCGGCGCGTTCCTGGAGGCCTATCCGGTCGGCGATCTCCTATCCTACAAGGGCATCGCCGAAGGCACCGAGAACTCGAATTTCCTGCTGCACACGACCAGCGGCTCCTACATCCTGACGCTCTACGAAAAGCGCGTCGACAAGGCCGACCTGCCGTTCTTCCTCGGCCTCATGGGCCACCTCGCCAGGAAGGGCATTTCCTGCCCGCTTCCGGTGACGGCGCATGATGGCGACGTCATCGGAACACTTGCCGGCCGGCCGGCGGTCATCATCACTTTCCTCGAAGGTCTTTCGCTGCGGCGGCCGACATCAGCGCATTGCGGCGAGGTCGGCAAGGCGCTGGCGGCACTGCATCTTGCCGGCGCCGACTTTCCGATGACCCGTCCGAACGCTCTTGCCATCGATGGCTGGCGCAAGCTGTGGAGCGCCGCTCGCCCTCGCGCCGACGAGGTCGAGCCGGGACTGGCGGCCGAGGTCGATGCCGACTTCGTAGATTTCGAGCGGAACTGGCCCAAAGGCCTGCCGGAGGGCATTATCCATGCCGATCTTTTCCCCGACAATGTCTTCTTCCTCGGCGAGAGACTGTCCGGGCTGATCGACTTCTATTTCGCCTGCAACGATCTCTACGCCTATGATGTCGCTACCTGCCTCAACGCCTGGTGCTTCGAGAAGGATTTTTCCTTCAACCTGACCAAGGGCACGGCGCTGCTTGCCGGCTACCAAAGCGTGCGGCCCTTGAGCGGCGAGGAGAAAGCTGCGCTGCCGATACTGGCGCGCGGCTCGGCGCTGCGCTTCATGCTGACCCGGCTTTACGACTGGCTGACCGTTGCCAACGGCGGGCTGGTCATAAAACGCGACCCGACCGAATACATCCGCAGGATGCGTTTCCACCGGGCGATCAAATCCCCTTCCGAGTATGGACTAACATGACCAAGCGCGTTGAAATCTTCACCGATGGTGCCTGTTCGGGCAATCCGGGACCTGGCGGCTGGGGGGCGGTCCTGCGCTTCAACGGCGTCACGAAAGAACTGTCGGGCGGCGAGGCTGCTACCACCAACAACCGCATGGAACTTTTGGCCGCCATCTCGGCGCTCAATGCGCTGAAAGAACCCTGCGCCGTCGATCTTTATACCGACAGCAACTACGTCAAGGACGGTATTTTCAGCTGGATCGACGGCTGGAAGCGCAACGGCTGGAAGACCGCTGCCAGGCAACCGGTGAAGAATGCCGAGCTGTGGCAGGCCCTCGACGAGGCGCGCAACCGTCATCAGGTCATCTGGCATTGGGTCAAGGGCCACGCCGGCCATCCGGAGAACGAGCGTGCCGACGAGCTGGCGCGGCGTGGCATGGCGCCGTTCAAGAAAGGCCCCGTCAAGACCGCGACGCCGAAGCCAGGCCCGCAGTCGAAGCAGCCGGCGGTCGCAAAGCCACGGCGCTCGACCCAGAGTTATTGAATTCCCGCTGCGGGTCCGCTCTCTGGCAGGAAGACCCTATCATGCCGATCGCATACTACATCACGCATCCTCAGGTTCGGATCGATGCCAATGTTCCAGTGCCAGAGTGGGGGCTATCCGACATCGGGCGAGCGAGAACGTCTGCAATGCTCGATCAGCCGTGGGCTCGGTCGATCCGGCGTATCGTGTCATCGGGTGAACGCAAGGCGATGGAAACCGCCGAGATACTCGGAAGGCATCTCCGCCTTGAGGTCGAGGTGAGGGAACGGATGCATGAGAATGACCGATCGGCAACCGGTTTCCTACCGCCTGCGGAGTTCGAAGCGGTCGCGGACCAATTCTTCGCCAATCCATACAGCAGCATTCGCGGATGGGAGCGGGCTATCGATGCTCAGCATCGTATTCTGAGCGAGGTAGACACTGTGCTCGGCACAGATGACGCCGCCGACGTTGCTTTCGTGGGCCACGGAGGTGTCGGAACGCTTCTGCTGGTTTCTCTCGGCGAGCGGGAGATCAGCCGCGAGGCGGATCAGCCAGCGGGCGGCGGGAACTATTTCGCGTACGATATCCGCGCGCGTCGCGTTGTCCACGGATGGCGGCCGATCGACAGGCTGGCGCAGCACCGCGACGATTAATTTGGCTAACGGATCAGCAGCGCCGTGCCGAAAAGTCCGAGCGCGAACACAGTATGCGACACGAGGTTGAGGGCGCGGATCTGCATAGGGTTGGGGCGCTTTGATGCGGCCCAGCCGGCACCCATGCCGGGCGCCAGCAGGAACCAGCCGGCGCCCACGGTGACGATTCCGAGGATGAACGCCGGCAGGAAGGTCGGCGCGGCCAGCCACGCCGCTCCTGCCAAAACGGCCAGAACGACGCCGTAGACGATGCCTACAAAATAGTGGAAGGCCCAGCCCAGCGCCGATTCATGCGCGTAGGGTGCTGCCTCGCCGATGTCGTCGTGGAACACCTTGCCGCGCTTCAGATGCCAGACCCAGCGACCGACCAGTCGCCAGTTCGGCCGCGGCTGAGCAAACACGGTGTTCAGAAAAATCGCCCAGAGGTCCATGAGCGCCGTGGCGCCGATGCCGATCGCCACAGCGCGCCAGAAGATGTCAAACATCATTGAGGTCCCCCAAGCAAACAATCCCTAATGCATGTCGCCCAAAAGCTTGCCCTCGCGCTTGACCCGAGCGTGCGCAACGGTTTTGGGATAACGAAAAACAAAGACTTAAAAGCGCGACGCGCTTTAAGAGCCCAAGCCGAAAATCTAAAGCTGTCCGAGAATATGAGCCGCCCCGGATTCGTCGACGCCGGGCTTTGTCTCGACATTGAGCGCGGTGACCTTGCCGTCGTCGACGATCATCGAAAACCGCTTCGAGCGCAGCCCCATGCCGCCGCTGGAAAGATCGGCGTCAAGGCCGATCGACTTGACGAAATCGCCATTGCCGTCGGCAAGATAAAAGAGCTTGCCTTCACCGCCGCTGAAGCGAGCCCAGGCGCCCATCACGTGAACATCGTTGACGGCAACGACGGCGATGGTGTCGACGCCGCGCGCCAGGATGGCGTCGTAATTGTCCAGATAGCCGGGCAGATGATTGTTGGAGCAGGTCGGCGTGAAAGCGCCGGGAACGGCGAACAGCACCACCTTCTTTCCCGAGAAAATCTCGGCCGTCGTGATCGCTTTTGCGCCGTCGGCAGTCATCGTCTTGAAGGTCGCTTCGGGCAGTTTATCGCCAACGGCAATCGTCATCTTGGTCCTCACTTGAGAGATGGAATGGAAGTGTTCTTGCGATAGCGAACTCAGCTGTTTCCCGCAACCTCGGGGAGCCGGGAACACAAAAGGATGTTCGACCTGAACATCCTTTGCTCGGGATCAAGGGAACGGCAGCAGGCCTTCGACCGCGCCGGCTGCAGTTGTCAGCGTGTAGTAAAGTCCGCCATCCGTCGGCGTCGTCGTCGGCCTGTCGAGGATAGGCACGGTAAACAGCAGCTTGCCTTCCTTTTCGCTGCGGGCCGGCACGCCGAACATGTAATCCCGCTCACCGGCAACGAAGAAATCCGCTGCTTCGGGATTGCCCGGAAAGCTCGCCTCGACAATCAGTGTCTCGCGGTCGCCCGGCAGGATATTGATGCCGAAATCGGGTCCTGCGGGGGCAGGCAGGGTTGCAAGGGCCGCCTTCACCAATGCGGCATCTTCGACATTGTCCGGATCGGAGCCCGGATCGATGGTCAGCTTCGTCTGCACCGGGATGCAGATCGTCTCGCAAATGCCGAGAAAGATATCGGCATCGATGACGGCCGGCTCGTTCGGCGCCGACAGCGTGAAGGTCACCGGCAGCGAAACCGGATGGTCATAGCCGGCCCATTTGCCGTAGCCGTCGTCGTGGCGCTGGGGCGGTGGAAACGAAAACGTCGCGTTGACAATGTTGGTGCTGGCCGAGATATCGATTTGCGGCGGCACGCCCGCGTCGCCCGGATCGCGCCAGTAGGTTTTCCAGCCAGGCTTGAGCGCAATATCGAGGACGCCATGGATGCGCCCGGCTTCGTCGGGCTTGCCGCTGGTCACAAGCCGCACTTTGCCGCCTTCGCTATTGTACCAGATCGACGAGGAGGCTGCGGCGGGAAGGCCGGTTCCACATCCGACAGCGGCGCTGAGCAGCAGGACTTTCAAGCTTTGCATGGCGGTGATTTGAGCGTCCTTTCATGGCTGCGCAATGACTTCATGGGGTCGCTGCTATCATATTTGCGTGACCTCGGGCACAGCTTTTGCGTGACCTCGGGCACAGCTTGCGTGACCTTAGATGCACATCTGCGACCAAATCGCGCGCGGCGCATCTTTTCGGCGCTCCAGAAACGCGTTACGCTCCCCTCATGGACTTGTTGCGCCACAAGAAGATGGCTGCGGGACGCGGCTTTCTCGACGACCAGTTCCTGATTGCCATGCCCGGCATGAAGGACGACCGCTTCACGCGCTCCGTCATCTACATTTGCGCGCACAGCGACGAAGGCGCGATGGGCCTGGTCATCAACCAGACGCAGCAGATGCTGTTTCCGGATCTGCTCGTGCAGCTCGGCATCATGAACGAACAGGAGGCGATCCGCTTGCCCGCCCAGGCCCGCGACTTCGTCGTGCGCAACGGCGGACCCGTGGATCGCAGCCGCGGCTTCGTCCTGCATTCGGGCGACTACCGGGTGGAATCGTCGCTGGCCGTCTCCGAAGACATTTGCCTGACCGCGACCGTCGACATATTGCGCGCCATTTCGTCGGGCCGTGGGCCCCGGCATGCGCTGATGGCGCTCGGCTATTCGGGCTGGGGCGCCGGTCAGCTGGAAAGCGAAATCGCCGAGAACGGTTGGTTGACCTGCCCGGCAAATGCGGAGCTTCTGTTCGATACCGACATCGAGCGCAAATACGACCGGATTCTCGCTTCGATCGGCATCGACCTCGCGCATCTCAGCCTGGCGGCCGGGCACGCCTAATGCATGTCGCGCAAAAGTGTGCAGCGGTTTTGCGATAGCGACATGCATAAAACAACAACCTAAAGCGCGTCGCGTGAGGCCGATCAAACGCGACGCGCTTTAGTGGTGAAAACCCGATACCTGGCTGGCTACCGCTGCAGTGTCATCGCCAGCCGTTTGCCCAAATCGTAGACGAGATTCTCGATACCGGCTGTCCAGGACAGGTCAGCCTGTTTCACGCGGGTTTCGACATCGCTGTATTTGCCGATGCGGGCTTCCAGGAAGGAGCGCATGCGCTGGTGAAACTGGCCGACGGTGAGCTGATTTCCCTCGGCCTTGAAGATGGCAGTATTGAAGCGCGCCGCCTTGGGGAAGATTTTGCTGGCCGTGGCATTGGGCTTCTCTTCGGCATTCGACAGGAGTGTTGCTGCCCCGTTTGTGCCAAGGAAATGGGGGAGGTAAAGATCCCTTTCGTCCATAGCCTTCTCGAGACGGGCTTCGATGCGTTCCTTGGCCGCGAGAAGGTTCTTGGCCGCCAGTGCTGCCGACAGATAGGGATCGCGCCTGAATTCAAGGATGCGCTCTTCTTCGGCCTTGTCGTCGACGAAATGGTGTTCGCGCTTGCCCTCGGGGCGGATCCGGATCAGTTCCGCTTCGTCGCCCAGGCCGAACTCTGCACCGTACTTCTTCACCGCCTCGAGCCATGTCTGGTCGAGGAACTGCATAAGACCAAGTGCCGACCCTTTAGGCGGGCGGTTGTTGATGTCGAAGGAGGATTCCTTCTCGGCGATCGCGAAAAGGGTGTCGGCTGGAAATTGGGTGTCCTTGGCGGCACGCAGAATCTCGGTGGCAATGTACTGCGACACCTTGTATTCGCCGAACTCGTGCACCGACATCCCGATGACGATCTGTTCCGCGCCTTCGGAAAGGATGGAGACGGTGCCCTTCAACGCGTCGACCAGTGTGCCTTCTCCCTTGCGTCGGGAGGTCGATATGGTGCCCGGATCGATGATGTCGAACTCGGACGCGGCCGAGGGGAAACTCAAAGCGGAGTACGGAACAGCAGTGGCAACTGCGGCTTCGGTCACTCCGTTGACCAAAACTCCCGAATAGACCGGCCATGGCATGGCTGCCACTGTCGCCGCCAGCCCAAGCCCCGCGATCCTTTTCGACAAAGGCCGTCCGCCCGAAAGGAGGACGCCTCCGCAAGCAAAGAATTCAATTGTCCTTTGGAGTGACGCCAGGTCCCCCTCCGTTCCTTGTCTAGCCGCCCAGATATTCTGGGGCAGATCTATTTCCAACGTTGAGCCGTCAACGTCGAAAAAGACAAGAAGAACGGTCGGTGCTTCATTTAGCTAGTCATGGATAATGGCGGCACAATGGCCACAGTGCGGCAAAATAATTCGAAATGTAAAGCAAGCTGATTTTAATCGAGGGCTGCGTAGCCGATGCGTTGCTTGTGAAGCCTCTCGATTGCGGGCAGAAATTTCCCTGAGGTGGTCTGCGCTCGACCGCAGCGGGGCAATCCCTTCGGTTCTCGAACGGAAGATTGTGCATGAGCAGCCATTCTCGGCGCAATACTCGATCGAACGAGTTCTCCGTTGGTGAGAGTCATTTAGCCTTTGGCTGTCGCCAGATTGGTGCTGAGCTCGAAGGCCAGTCCCGACCCAATGGTGTATGGCTGCAGCACGGGCGCACTCTCGCTCACGATCGCCTCCACGACGCGCTTGCGTTCCTGATCGCCCATTTCCTTGGCTAAGGAACTCATCCCGACCAGCGCCATCGTATTCAAATGCAGGAAAGGTGCGCCTTCCCCGAGATGGATGGTGCGCGAAACAATCCTCGATCGGACCTCGTGGAAGCCGGCGTCTCGCAGCAGCGCCTCAAGTGGAGCCGCTTCCCCGAAGCTGTACCGTTGATCGGCGATGGCGCCCAGATGGCGCTCCGCGACGCGGCGCAATTCGCGAAAGAACGGGATTTCGTCGTCTGGGCGCCACGTGGCGATCGCCAGCCTGCCACCCTTCGCCAGCGCGCGACGCATCTGCGCCGCCGCCGCGGGTTTGTCAGGAAAGAACTGCAGTCCTTGCTGGCAGACGACCACGTCGAACATCTCACCGTTACGCAGAGGCAGCTCGCCGGCATTGCCCTGGCGCCAGTCAATGGCTGGTTCTATACCCCGCGCCACGGCAAGCATGTCGGGGCTGATGTCGATGCCGACGATATATCCGGCTTCACCGAGCCGCTCTTTTGCAACGCGCGCCACTATTCCTGTTCCGCAAGCGATATCGAGTACGCGATCGCCCGAAGACAATTCCAGCTCGTCAAGAGCCATCTCGGCCCATGGACGGAAGAGAGGGCCGACGAGCCACCGCTCGTACATCTCCGGGAAACTTGCCTGGTTCATTGCGTAGCTGGGCAAGGTCATGATTGTCCTCCCTCAAATTTCCATCCGGCCATTGTGAGCCTTCACCCGCGCTCCTTGGGCGAGCGCGATTCCAACGAAGCAAGAAAGTTGCAGTCGTTCCGAAGAAAAAGAAAATGCTAATATTTTGTCGCGCCGATGCATGGCTGTCATCGGGAAAGGGCGAATCCATGCAGATGCACGAAATCCGCTACTTCCTGGCAGCGTCGCTGCTGCGTGACCCAGCCGGCGCTGACCCGCGCTATCCAGAAGCTTGAGGCAGAGCTTGGAGGCATCTCTTCCACCGCGAGCAAAGCCATGTCCATCTCACCGCCTTTAGGCGTCTCATACAGCCACATCGCCCAAAATGCGCAGCGATCGAGTGTCGGCAGGTCCTGAATACGGTCGGTACCGGCCGGAGGAACACCAGGGCGGCGCAGACGCATCTCAAACCAGCAGTAGCTCAAGCCTCAGCAATAAACGCCTAGCCTGGCCAATCGAACGTCTGGGCAGCTCGGACCATTGCCGCCGTCGCCGGGCTATAGGGCCGGCCCGGAACGCTAGCCAGGGACACCGTGCGTGCCACCGCTGGTTCGATCAGCGGACGCTGCAAAAGTTCAGGCGATGTCACCGAATATTCAGGCATGAAGGCGAAGCCGATCCGCGCCAGCACCATTGATTGGATCCAATCCTCGCGCTCGGAACGAAAGCGGGCATAAAGGCTGACGTTTCTTTCCCGGCACACACCCATTACCAAGTCCCGCATTTCGCAGGACAGACGATCGACATAGGATTCTTGAGAGAGATCGACCAACTTGATTGCATTGAGGCTCGCAAGCCGGTGATCCGGCGCGAATACGACGACGTAGCGCTCACTGTAGAGATCATGGACGCGGAACGCCGCTCCCAATCCCTCCAGCGGATTGAGAACGGCAAGATCGAGATCGCCTTGCTCAAGCCTGTTTTTCAGTTCCTGAACGCTCGCCTCGCTGACTTCGAGCTCGACGCCATGATAATCGCGCTGGAACTTTGCGAGGAACCGGGCGAGCTTCACATGGCCGATGGTCGACATGACGCCGAGGCGGATCGGCACCTGGTTGAGCAGCCTGAAATTGTCGGCAAGCGTTCTGGTTGCGTGGGCCTCCTGCATGATCTGCTGAAGATGCGGCAGAATGGAGCGTCCGAACTCACTCAGGAGGACGCGCTTTCCCTCGCGGTGGAACAAGGGCGCGCCAAGCTCATCCTCGAGCGTCTTGACCGCTTTGGTGAGCGCCGGCTGAGACACGTTGCAATCGGTGGCGGCCTTGGTGAAGTTCAGCATCTTCGCGGCGGCAAGTACGTAGCGGACCTGAAACATCTCCATGGCGAGCCCTCCCGAGGCGGTTCCACGAAACCACATTGTAATCCTTTCATCGATAACTGTCGGCTATCGATCGATAGAAAAAATGTCGTTCTCTTTCGACCGCCACTGCATTCAACTCCTGTGGTCACTGTTCACAGGAGGAGATCTGGAAATGACTGTCTACATGGTGGAACGCGACCTCAAGGGCATCAGCATGGAAGCTCTGGGAGGTGCGCAGAAGGCGGCGATCAGCAAAGCCGCCGAGATGACCTCCAACGGCACCGACATCAGCTATCTGCGCTCGACCTTCGCACCGGAGGACGGCCGCTGCATGTGCCTGTTTGACGCTGCCTCCGATACCGACGTGAAGCGTCTAAACGACGATGCGGGGCTGCCCTATCACAGGATCGTACCAGCGCTCGATCTTACCCCATAAGGCCAGCACGACCGGGCTCGTGATCATCCGGGCCCGGTGTTCTTGCGGGTCATGCGCAGCGCGCCAGGCTGATCATTTGGAACGACGGAAAGACCAGGACGTTCTTGCTGTATCCGCTAGCCCACAGGTCTAACGCTTGCTGTTCGCAGGAGTCGGAGGCGCACCATGTTTGGCAACTCGGGCATCATTGCTCTGCCTCGCCCGCTTGAGCGCCGCGTGGATACTCTTGCGCAGTCGTTCATGCGCCAGCGGCTCGGATCGCAGATGGACTTCTCGACCCCGGAAGGCGAGCCGGCGCTGTTAGCGCCCAACTCGGTATCCTGGCGTATTTTCAAGAACCCTGTTGCGCTGTTCATCGGCGGGGTTACGGCGGTGCTGCTCGAATTGGCAGAGCCGCGAGTTCGCGACGCCATTTGGCAGCACAGCACATTCCGCTCGCAGGCGCTCCGACGATTACAGCGTACCGGCCTCGCTGCCTTGGTTACGGTCTATGGCCCTCGAACCAAGGCTAAGGCCATGATTGAAGGTGTGGTCAGGATGCATGGGCGCGTTTCGGGTCGAACCAGCGAAGGTGAGCCATACCACGCCACCGACCCGGAGTTGCTGGACTGGGTGCAAGCGACGGCCGGGTTTGGTTTCATGGAGGCGTATCACGTCTATGTGCATCGTCTGTATTTTTTCGAACGGGACGCAATGTCTGCTGAGGCTCGCCCCGTCGCGCTTCTCTATGGTGCGGCCGGGGCGCCCACGTCGCAGGCCGAGCTTTACGCGCTGTTCGACGTGATGCGGCAAAGACTCGTCCCGTCGCCGATCGTCTTGGAATTCCTGCAGATCATGGAAGACGTTCCCGCCTTGCCGGGAGTGGCTCGACCGCTTCAGCGGCCATTTCTGAAGGCGGCAGTCGAGATCCTACCCCGCTGGGTGCGCACACGCTTGGCACTCGGCGACCGCTGGACGTTGAAGCCGTGGGAGCGTGCTTTTGTGAAGACGACGGCTGCAATCTGCGAGAGCATCGTCCTCCCTTCATCCCCGGCCGTTCAATCGTGCCGTCGCCTCGGCCTTTCCGAGAACTATCTCTATCGCCGACGTTAATTCAGGCTTTCCAACATTGATGGAGCCGCGCCGCGGGTAGCAAATTAGTTTTCGATACCGCGTGACCAAAACGGGTTACTCGCAACCTCCGAGCGCCCGGAGGCGGACCCCTAGCATGTCACCCAAAGTGCGCAGCAATTTTGGGACAACGACTTGCACGAAATCAAGCCCGAGTCAGCGGATACTGTTCCTTCAGCGTCTTCAGCACCTGATCGCCGGGCATAGGCGCGCCGAACATGAAGCTCTGCACATACTCGCAGCCCATCTGGCGCAGTTCGAGCGCGTCGCTTTCATCCGAAATGCCCTCCGCCACGACCGAAAGGCCGAGTTCATGCGCCATGTTGACCATGGATTTGAGCAGCACCGCGCGTTTCGGTGTCGCGTCGTCGACGAAGCTCTTGTCGATCTTGATCGTGTCGAAGGGGAAGCGCGTCAGATAGGCCAGCGATGAGTAGCCGGTGCCGAAATCGTCCAGCGACAGGCCGATACCAAGCTTCTTCAGCTTGTTCAGCACATGGGCCGTCTGCTCGGGATTGTCCATCACCAGCGATTCGGTGAGTTCGAGCCGGAAGCAGCGCGGCTTCAGATTGGCCCGCGCGATTACCGAGCGGACGTCGCTGACCAGATCGCGGCGGATGAGCTGGCGGCTGGACAGGTTGACCGAAACCGACAGCGGCGCGTCGCCGATCTGCTTTTGCCATCCGGCCAGATCTTCGGCGGCCTGTTGCATGGCGAACAAGCCAAGCTGCACGATCAGGCCGCAGCTCTCGGCGACCGGGATGAAATCGCCCGGCGGGATCATGCCGCGGCGCGGATGGTCCCAGCGCAAAAGCGCCTCGAAGCCGGCAACGCTGCCGTCTTCGAGCCGCACGATGGGCTGGTAAGCGAGTGTGAATTCGCGCCGATCGATGGCGCGGCGCAGGTCGGACTCGAACTGCAGCCGGTCGGTGCCGACGGTGCGGAAGGCGGGGCGGAACGGCTCGATCCTGTCGCCGCCGAAACGCTTGGCCTGGTGCATGGCAAGCTCGGCATCCTTGACCATGTCCTCGGCCGAACTCTGCGCCGAGGTCCAGGTGACCAGCCCGATCGAGGCGGTCAGCACGATCTCGCGCTTGGCAAAGGTGATCGGATTGTTGATCGCATGCTTGATGGCGTCGGCAACTGCTGCGATGCGGGCCGGGTCCTGTTCGGAAAGCAGCATCAGTGCGAACTGGTCGCCGGCAAAGCGTGACAGCGAATCCTTCGGCTTGAGCAGCCGGTGCAGCCGGCGCGCAATGGTCAGCAGGATGGTATCGCCGGCCGAGATGCCGAGCCCGTCATTAACCTGCTTGAACCGGTCGATGTCGATGACGAAGACGGTCGGACGCACCTTCTCTTCGGTGCGCGCGATCGAGATGATCGCCTCCAGCCGGTTCATCAGCAATTCCCGGTTCGGCAGGCCGGTCAGATTGTCGTGCACGGCATCGTGCAGCAGCCTCTCCTCGGACTTTTTCTGCTCCGTCACGTCGACCATGGTGCCGACGCACCGGATGACCTCGCCGTCCGATCCGATCACCGGCCGGGCGCGCAGCGAAAACCAGTGATAGTGCCCATCGGCACCGCGCAGGCGGAAATTCTGCGACACCCGGCCGCGCCGGTGTTCGAGCACCACGTCGAGCGTTGTGCGGAACGTGTCGCGATCATCGGCATGCAGCACCGGCAGCCAGTTGCGGGCGGCGCCGCCCAGGCTGTCGGGCGCAAGGCCAAGCTGGATGCTGACATCCGGCTTGGTGACGACGCGGTCGCGCATCACGTCCCAGTCCCAAACCGTGTCGCCCGATCCGGCGACGGCCAGCGCCTGTCGTTCGAGATCGGAGAACAGGCCCTGATGCAGCGCGCCGCCGGCAAAGGCGTGCTGCATGACGGTGAAGCCGATCAGTAGGATGATGAGGATCAGCCCGCCGCCCAATGCCGGCTGGGCGATGTCGTTGTCGAGCATGCCGGTGATCGCCATCCACGACCCGCATAGCCACAACAGGACCATGACCCAACTGGGCACCAGCATGATGGCACGGTCGTAGCCGCGTATGCCGAGGAAGATGATCAGGCCGAGGCCGGTCAGCGCGGTGGCGGCGAAGGACAGCCTGGCGATGCCGGCGGCGACCGCCGGATCGACGATTGCAACGCCTGCGATCAGTACCAGCCCCAGAATCCAGACCAGCGCGCCGTAGCTGAAATGGCCGTGCCATCGGTTGAGGTTGAGATAGGCGAACAGGAACACCACGAAGGTCGCCGCAAGCGCCACCTCCGTTCCGGCTCGCCACATCTGCTCGTTGCCGGGCGATATTTCCAAAACCTTGTTGAGAAAGCCGAAATCAATGCAGATATAGGCGAGCACCGCCCAGGCGAGTGCTGCGGTTGCCGGGAACATCGAGGTCCCCTTGACGACGAAAAGGATGGTCAGGAACAGCGCCAGAAGGCCGGCGATGCCGATTACGATACCGCGAAACAGCGTGTAGGAGTTGACCGAGTCCTTGTAGGATTCCGGATCCCATAGATAGACCTGCGGCAGTTTGGGCGAGGCAAGTTCGGCAATGAAGGTGATCACCGTTCCGGGGTTCAGCGTCACCCGAAACACATCGGCGTCGGGGCTGGTCTGGCGGTCGAGCGCGAAGCCCTCGCTGGGTGTGATCGCGGCAATGCGGGTCGAGCCGAGATCCGGCCAGAAGATGCCGGAATTCACCAGCCGGAAATGAGGTGCGACGATCAGCCTGTCGAGCTGCTGATCGGTGGTGTTGGCAAGCGCGAACACTGCCCAGTCACCGGTCGAGCGCGCATCATTGGCCTCGACCTCGATGCGCCGCACGATGCCGTCCGGGCCCGGAGCGGTCGACACCTGAAAGTTCTCGCCCTGGTTGCGGTAGATTTCGACGGCGCCCGAAAGATCGAGCGCCACGTCGTCGCGGGCGATCTTGATCGGCTCGACGGCGAAGGCCGAGGACGCCGCGCAGAGCACGACGATTGCCGTCAGCACAAAGGCGAACAACGACCCGATTCGCAGGAAATTCGTCAAAAATCAGTCCTTCGTTCCCGCGCCCGGCGGATCGTCTTCGATCCGGGCGTAGAGGTAGTGGTCCTGCCAGATGCCATTGATCCTGAGATAGGATCGCAGAAGTCCTTCGCGCCGGAATCCGGCTTTTTCAAGCACGCGGATCGACCGGGCGTTGTCGGGAATACAGGCCGCTTCGATCCGGTGCAACCTCAGCGTATCGAAGGCGAAGCGCGTCACCACCTTGACCGCGTCGGTCATCAGGCCACGGCCGCCGTAGCGCTCGCCGATCCAGTAGCCGATATGACCGCTTTGTGCGACGCCGTGGCGGATGTTGCCGAGGGTGATTCCACCGACAAGCTTGCCGTTGCCTTTCTCGAAGATGAAGAAGGCTATGGCCGTTCCCTGCGCATAGTCTTCGCGATAGCGGCTGAGGCGATGCCGCCAGGCCGTGCGGTCGAGCTCGTCGGGGTTCCACCGCGGCTCCCACGGCTCCAGGAAGGCGCGGCTTTCCCCGCGCAGCACCGACCATTCACGATAGTCATTGGTCAGCGGCACGCGCAGCGTGACCCGGTCACCCTTCAGTGCCGGCAGGTCACGGCGAAAGAAAGGGAGCGCGAACATGACGCTTTGATGGACTTAGCCGGCGAGCTTTCGGGCCGTGGTCTGCGTGCCCGATAGCGATTCGAGGACCGCCTCATAGGGAGCGAGCGTACCCACCGGTCCGACGGCAGTCAGCGTCGGCTTGGTCGAAAACAGCCGTGACGACAGGTCCGTCAGCCGCTCGACCGTCAGCGCCGACAGCCGTTCCATCAGCTCTTCCTTTGCGATCGGCCGGCCGAACAGAAGCATTTGCCGGGCGATCTGCGAGGCACGGCTGGCCGGGCTCTCGGCGGACATGATCAGGCCTGCGCGGTACTGGGCGCGTGCCCGGTCGAGTTCCTCCTGCAGGATGCTCTCGCCGGCCATCTGCAACTCGTCGATAACCACCGGCACCAGTTCGGCGATGTCGCTCTGCCCGGTCGCGGCATGGACGCCGAATATGCCGGTGTCGGAAAAGCCCCAGTGGAAGGCATAGACCGAATAGCAAAGCCCGCGCTTTTCGCGGACCTCCTGGAAAAGACGCGACGACATGCCGCCGCCAAGGATCATCGACAGGACCTGCGAGGCGTAGAAGTCGCGTACATGATAGGCGCGGCCCTCGAACCCCAGCACGATCTGCGCGTCCATCAGGTCGCGGTCCTCGCGGAAATCGCCGCCGACATATTGCGCAAACTGCGGCATCGTGTTGTCGGACTTGCTGCGGAAACCGCCGAGATGCTTCTCGACCTCGCGCACGAAATTGTCGTGCTTGATGTCGCCGGCGGCGACGACCACCATGCGCTCGGCGCCATATTGCCGTTCGATGAATTTGTGCAATTGCTTCGAGGTGAAGGATTTGACGGTTTCCGGCGTGCCGAGGATGGAGCGGCCGATCGTCTGGTGGCGGAAAGCCGTCTCGGTGAAGCGGTCGAAGACGATATCGTCGGGCGTATCGTGAGCGGCGCCGATCTCCTGCAGGATCACATGCTGCTCGCGCTCCAGCTCCTGCGGGTCGAACTCGGATTCCTGCAGGATGTCGGAGAGGATATCGACGGCCAGGGGCACATCGTCGCTCAGCACCCTGGCATAATAGGAGGTGGTCTCGACACTGGTGGCGGCATTGATCTCGCCGCCGACATCCTCGATTTCCGAGGCGATCTCGAAGGCGCTTCGCCTTCTGGTTCCCTTGAACGCCATATGTTCAAGCAAGTGGGCCATTCCGTGCTCTTCGCTACGCTCGTTGCGGGCCCCTGATTTGACCCAGGCACCAAGAGCGACGGATTCGAGGCTTGGAAGGGTTTCGGTGGCGACTGTCAGGCCGTTCGACAGACGGCTTACCTCAACACCCATAAAGCAAATACTCCCTAACTTGCCGCCCGCGTGTGGCGGCTAACATAATCTTCCACCATTTTCAGGTCGGATGGAAGTACCGTGTATTTTTCCTCTGATGTCATCAACCCGCCTAGCCATGCGGGCAGGGCAGGCGACACGCCGCTGGCGGCTTCGACGGCGGCCGGGAACTTTGCCGGATGGGCGGTGCCCAGCACGACCATCGGGACGGCACTGGTGGCCTTCGCAACCGCAACATGCATGGCCGCGGCCGTGTGCGGGTCGAGCAGATACTCGCTGGCTGCGAGCGTCGAGCGGATCGTAGCGGCGACTTCGTCCATGGTCGAACGACCGGCATCGAATTCGGAGCGGACCCTGGCAATCTCGCCGGCTTCGATGATGAAGGCTCCGGACTGCTTGAGACCGTTCATGTAGCGCCGCACGGTCGAGGCGTCGCGGCCGGCCGCCTCGAACAGCAAGCGCTCGAAATTCGAAGAGACCTGGATGTCCATCGACGGCGACGTGGTCGAAAAGACGCCTTTCGTGCGGTATTCGCCGCTCGACAGCGTGCGCGCCAGAATGTCGTTGTCGTTGGTCGCGATGACCAGCCGCTCGATCGGCAGCCCCATCTTCTTGGCGGCGTAGCCGGCGAAGATGTCGCCGAAATTGCCGGTCGGCACCGTGAAGGAGACCGGCCGGTCGGGCGCGCCGAGCGACAGCGCCGACGAGAAGTAATAGACGATCTGGGCCATGATGCGGGCCCAGTTGATCGAATTGACCCCGGACAGCGACACCCGGTCGCGAAAACCGTGATCGTTGAACATGTCCTTCACCAGGCCCTGGCAGTCATCGAAATTGCCTTCGACCGCCAGTGCATGGACATTTGCGGCGATGGACGTCGTCATTTGCCGCTGCTGCACCGGCGAGACCCGGCCGTGCGGGAAAAGGACGAAGATGTCGGTGCGATTGCGCCCGGCGAAGGCATCGATGGCGGCCCCGCCGGTATCGCCGGACGTGGCGCCGACAATGGTGGCGCGCTGGCCGCGTTCGGCAAGCACATGGTCCATCAGCCGGGCGAGAAGCTGCATGGCCACGTCCTTGAAGGCAAGTGTGGGGCCATGGAAGAGTTCCAGAACGAACATGTTCGAGCCGGTCTGCACCAGCGGGCAGACCGCCTCGTGACGGAACGTCGCATAAGCTTCGCGCACCAGGCGTTCGAACACCGGCATCGCGATCTCGCCGCCGAGAAACGGCGACAGCACGCGGATGGCGAGGTCGGGATAGGCAAGGCCGCGCATCGCGCGGATCTGTGCCGCCGAAAACTGCGGCCAGATATCAGGCACATAAAGACCGCCATCGCGCGCCAAGCCCGCGAGCACCGCGTCGGAAAATCCAAGCACGGGCGCTTCCCCGCGGGTACTCACATATTGCATCGTCATGTTCCATTGCTGCCGGGCGGTCCGTCCGCGGCAAAGTGGTTAATTTCCGTAGTTGCTCAGTCGCATTTTTGCCGCGCGGTTGATATACGTCACCCGCTTTGCGAGAGGGAAGTGCAGTTCATGGCGTTTCATTCATCCAACGGTCGTTTCGTCGCGGGTCTGGCGCTCACCGGCTTTATGCTTACCGCCGCCGGCTGCCAATCAGGCGGCAGTAGCATGCTGGGCTTCGGAAAGAAGGACACGACACCGCCACCACCGCCGGACCCCAAGATTCTCGCCAGCCAGTTGCTGGCCTATTGTCCGAAAGTGACGCTGCGCGACGGCACCGCCTTCTTCAATACCTATGCCAAAGGCAACCAAAAGCCTAAGAAAAAAGCCGCCGCTCAGGACGCCGAAGCTGCTGCGCTTGAAGTGAGCAGCGATCAGCAGGACGATTCCGCGAAGATCATCTACCAGGCTTCGATCACCGACGTGACCCGCGACTGCAACCGTGCCAACGGCTCGCTGACGATGAAGATCGCCGTCGCCGGCAAGGTCGTTCCGGGACCGATGTTCAGCCCGGGCACCATCACCATGCCGATCCGTATCGCTGTGATGCACGGCACCGAGGTCCTTTACTCGCAGCTTCACCAACATCAGGTCCAGGTTACCAATCCCTCCAGTGCCACTCAGTTCGTCTTCACCGACTCGAACGTTGTCGTTCCCGAGCCGACCGCGAAGGATTATCAGGCGTTCGCCGGCTATGACGAAGGCCCGCCGAAGAAGACCGACAAGAAGATTGCCGCGGCCGAATAGCCGCGGCTTTGGAGCTGCGCGTCCATTTGGACGCCTGTCTCACGCATCCGCCGACCACTCCGACAGGGCGGCGATCACGCTTTTCAGTTCCGCCCAGCGGCGGATGACCGTTTCGGCGCCGGCCTCGGTCAGCGCGTCGGCATGCCCGGGATAGCTGTGCGCCGCTCCGGTGAAGCCGATCACACGCATGCCGGCTGTCCTGGCGCCGGTCACGCCATGCACGGAATCCTCGATGACGAAGGTGTTCGCCGGATCGGCCTGGAGCTTTGCCGCGGCAAAGAGAAACACGTCTGGGGCCGGCTTGGATTTTCCGCTCGGTGTTTCCAGAGAGGAAAAAATCCGGCCGCTGAAAAACGGCAGCAGATGCACCTTCTCCAGCATGAACTCGATCCGCTCGGTGCGCGAATTCGAGCAGATGCAGCGCGGCGCAGTCACCGCGGCGACCGCTTCGTGCACCCCGTCGACGGCGCGCACGTCGCTGCGCAGCCGGCGGTCGACCAGGTCTTCGGCACGATCGATCAGCGAGGCCTGGAACGGGACGCGGGATTTTTCCTCGACCCGCATCATGATGTCCTTGAAGGTCAGCCCGGCATAGGTTTCGGAAACCTCCTCGGCCGATATCTCGTAACCGGCCGACGTCAAAAGCTCGGCTTCGATGCGCGCGGCGATGATTTCGGAATCGACGAGCACGCCGTCGCAATCGAAGATGACAAGGTCTGGCTGAGGCATGGCGATCCGGAAAGCGGGAGGGAGGCGGCTGGGACGGTTCAGGCGGCGCGGCATACACCAACAGGCCGATCTTCGCAAATTACCTGGGGTCCGAACCAGGCCTTCACCGAATATTTACGCTGATCGGTAACCATAACAGGGAGTAAACAGTAACGCGTGCTTTGGGTGTAACAATGTCTGCCGTGCGTCTTCTCGACGAGCTTTCCCACGCTCCCCAGCAATCTGAATGGCTGGATACGATCCTGAAGGGCGATTGTGTCGCCGCGCTCGACCGGCTGCCGGAAAAATCCATCGACGTGATCTTTGCCGATCCGCCCTACAATCTGCAACTCGACGGCGATCTGCACCGGCCCGACCATTCCAAGGTCGATGCCGTCGACGACGACTGGGACCAGTTCGCGAGTTTTGAGGTCTACGACGCCTTCACCCGGGCCTGGCTGCTGGCGGCGCGCCGCGTGCTGAAGCCCAACGGCACCATCTGGGTCATCGGCTCCTACCACAACATTTTCAGGGTCGGCGCCAAGATGCAGGATCTGGGGTTCTGGATCCTCAACGATGTCGTCTGGCGCAAGACCAATCCGATGCCGAATTTCCGCGGCCGCCGCTTTCAGAACGCCCATGAGACGATGATCTGGGCCTCGCGCGACCAAAAGGGCAAGGGCTACACCTTCAACTATGAAGCGCTGAAGGCGTCGAATGACGACATCCAGATGCGTTCCGACTGGCTGTTTCCGATCTGCACCGGCGGCGAGCGCCTGAAGAACGAAAATGGCGACAAGCTGCATCCGACGCAGAAGCCCGAAGCGCTGCTCGCCCGCATCATGATGGCCTCGACGAAGCCCGGAGATATCGTGCTCGATCCCTTCTTCGGTTCCGGCACCACCGGCGCCGTGGCCAAGCGCCTCGGCCGCCATTTCGTCGGCATCGAGCGCGAGCAGGCCTATATCGACGCCGCCAACGAGCGCATCGATGCAGTTCGGCCGCTGGACGGCGCTGCTCTTACCGTGCTTACCGGCAAGCGCGCCGAGCCGCGCGTTGCTTTCGTCAGCCTCATCGACACCGGGCTGATGCTGCCGGGCGCCACGCTCTACGACGCCAAGAAGCGCTGGGCGGCCAGGGTGCGCGCCGACGGCACCGTGGCCGTCGGCGACAGCGCCGGATCGATCCACAAGATCGGCGCGGAAGTGCAGGGGCTGGATGCCTGCAACGGCTGGACCTTCTGGCACTATGAGCGCAGCGGCGGCCTGACCCCGATCGACGAGCTTCGCCGCATCGCCCGTCTCGGCATGGAGCGGGCAGGGGCCTGATAGCCGTCAGCCCCTTCTTCCAGAATAATTTCGTTCAAATCGCCTTCGGCCATCAAGGTGAGCTGATTGTGAAAACGGGACAGTCCCGAATAGTCGGTGCGAAGCTGAATACGCGCAAATTCGACTGCATCGGCTTCTTCAGCGACCTCGATTCGAAATGCCAGATGCCCAACGCTATCCGTTGGGAAAACAGAGATGTTTAACAAGCCTGGTGACTTCAGCGAAAGCATCGCTCGCTCAAGGGGGTATGCTTTCAGCGACGTCATGAATTCGCTTATTTCGTTGATTGTGAAATACACGACGCCGTGGCCACGAAAGTTACCCTGCACGATATCAACATCGAGCATTGGCCAGTACGGGTCGTAGGTTAAGACAATCCTGCCCATAACGTAGCGGTCAGAACGCGACGTCGTAACGCTTGAGGTCCGCCTCGAGCGTCTTTGCGTCGGTGAACAGCACCGACTGCCAGCCGGCGGCCTTGGCGCCGTCGACATTCTTCTGGCTGTCGTCGATGAACAGCGTGGCCGCGGGCTCGAGGCCGAACGCGGCGACGTGATGGTCGTAAATGCCGCGATCCGGCTTGATCATGCCGATCTCGCCCGAAATGGTCACACCGCGCGGGCGGTTGAGAAAGTCGAAACGCTGCCGGGCTTCGGCAAGCGTGTCGGCCGCAAAATTGGTCAGCATGGTGACGTCGTGGCCGCTCTCGATCAGCTTGCCCATGAGCTGGACGCTGTCGTCATAAGCGTGCGGCACCATCTCGTGCCAGAGGCGGCGGAAGTTGCGGATGTTTTCGGCGTGGTCCGGGTGTTCGGCGATCAGCAACGCCTCGGCCTCTTCCCAGCTGCGGCCGCGGTCCTGCTCGATGTTCCAGTCATGCGTGCAGACATTGTCGAAAAACCACTTTCTCTCCTCGGCATCCGGAATGATACGGCTGAACGGCAGGTTCGGATCGTAGTGGATCAGCACTCTGCCGATGTCGAAAACGATGTGGCGGATTTCGGTCATTCTTGTCCTCGTTCAACGCAATTCAATGCGGGGCGATGTAGGCTATTCAATGTGCACGCTGCTTCTTCGTCGCGCCCGGTATCGCTGCTTCGATTACCTTTTTCATGACGGTGGGCAGTGCTTCGCCGGAAATTTCATGCGCCGGCGACCAGAAATGCCCCGCTGGGGCGGCGACAGCGGTCATCGCTTTGAAGACGTCGAGTTCGAGCGCGAAATGGGTGAAGACATGGCCAATTTTCCCGGCTGGCCGCCAGTTGCCGGGGAAGGGCGCCGCCGCCGCTGTGGTGGCGCCGTCGATCCGCGCGGTCCAGCCGGTCGTCGGCGTTGCTAGCAGGTAGCGAATGCTCCTTCCGCGTTTGCGGAACGCTAGGAACCGATCCGCAGCGGCTAGTTAGCGCGAGCCGCAACTTGTGTTTTAGAGCGTTCTACTGCGTGGCTCTTGCACAGACTGTGAGAAGACGCTGGTGCTGATTGCAACCAACCATTCTGCGCTTCAAACCTCGGGCGATGACTCGAAACCGGAGTTCGAGATTCAGCGCCGCCGTGAGCCTGACGTGGCACAGCCACGTTCCAAGCGGCCATGCTCCTGGCTTCGGTGTGTCGCGAAAGTGGGCGCGCCGAGCCGGCTTGTCCTTCGCCAAGTCAACGTTCGTCTCTACCTTGCTACTAGCAAAGTTGAGCTGCGTTGAGACCGGCAGCATCCCTTCCCCTTCAGCTTCGAGGACTTTTCCGCTAGAGAGTTGATGACGTCTCGTAAACGCGCAACTTAGGCGAAGTGAAAGGACCGACCTATCACGTCGGATTGAAAATGAGTGGCCCACAATCCCGGACCGTCCTAGCAGTCCATCCACATTGGAAGGGAACCCTGAAGTTATCATCTGTGGACGATCAAATAGAGCACGAAGGCGGAGGTCGTGGGATTTATAGTCTTTCGAGCGGAAAACTAATTGTGAATTGGAACGAGTACGGTCAAGAGACATTTGTAGAAATAGGAGGATTATTTGTCAATGAAACATTACTGCGTGATGCCTATCAAAAATTGATCCAAGAAAATGAGATTCCGGCGACAATATTTCAAACATGGAAATCTAAGATATCTTTTCCAAATAGCTTTAAGATGTGGAGGGAAACGTTCGCGCAACTCAACCCCTCCTTCGAAATGGTGTTGTGGGACGATGACGATAATCGCGAATTTATTAAGTCAGAATTTCCATGGTTTTATGAATTCTATATGAGATATCCGGGAGAGATATATCGGGCTGATGTTGTGCGATATTTCTTTCTATACAGATATGGGGGTATATATGCCGATCTCGACGTTGAATGTTTGCGGTCACTCGACGGGTTACGAAGGGAGGGCGACGTCATTCTCGGTCAAATGGGAACCGATCCTGATCATTCAATTCCCAACGCGATAATGGCGTCCAAACCGAAGGAAGAATTTTGGTTGCTGGTCATTTGGATAATGCTGCAGATTAAAGAAATTCAACGTTCCCCCGAATATGTTACCGGTCCCGTGATACTGAAATCTGCGGTCGATCTGTATCAAGCAAAGAATACAATTCTTTCGAAAACCGCTATTTCGACAATGGTGGCGAAGCTGCCATTGAATTTAAAACCACAACAACGTCGAACAAATATTTCTATACTTCCGGCAAAGAGATTATATCCTCTAGATTGGTCAGATTCTGTTCACCAAATTATTAGACGTAGGGTATTGTCAGGAAGTTACCTATCAACAAACGAAAAAAATGAACTTTTCCCGGATGCGTGGATGACCACGTACTGGTCGCATAGTTGGTAACCCGGAATCGATAGGGCTGCTTGTTAGAACTACCTTGGCAGGTTCATAGACGGCTCCTTCGAACCTATACAGGCAGTGCGCACATCGCTTGGGCGGCAGAGCAGATTGTCAAGTTCTGCAAGAAATGGCGTGGCATTCTGCGGTGACGTTGGCGTGTCCGCCGCGCGGCCCCATGTTAGACTAGCTAGACCGAGGCGCGCAACGTACAATCGACAAGTCCACCCGGAAAATCCAACGTTTTACGGCCAGACCCTCGGCCAATCCCGGAAATCAAACCTAAATCATCAGACGCAGATTTATGAATAATACAAAAGAGCAATTTTCGAAGATCTATATAGAGCATGCGTGGGGCGGCACGTCAAAAAGCGGGCCGGGCTCAGACCCGGAGGTGCTGCAGACATATTCAGAATTGCTCGTCGATTATATAAAAAGGAAAGGTATCCGTTCGGTGGTGGACGTGGGGTGCGGTGATTGGGCATTGGGGAGAACACTTGACTGGACAGGCGTGGATTATACCGGTGTCGATATTGTACCGGAGCTTATTGAGAAGCTAAACGATGCCTATGGTTCAAGTAATGTTCGTTTCGCTTGTTTGGATTTATTGTCAGATCCGTTGCCAACCGCAGATTTGTGCGTGATCAAAGATGTTTTACAGCACCTCTCGAATGATTCGGTAAATGCGTTCCTGGCGAAGCTTCAGAAACAGTTTAAGGCTTCCCTAATAACAAACGATATCACTCACACGGGACAGGGCGGCTGGCGAGTTAGATGGAGAGCGTATGAAGGCAAAGCAAACAGCGATATCTCAAATGGTGGGTATCGTCCGTTGAGATTGACGGAAGAACCTTTTAATCTAAACGCGAAGCGTTTGGCGACCATTCCGCTGCAGTTCAAACGCGCGGTTTTCGGGCATCCAGGCACGGTGAAGGAGACAAAGGAGGTTTTGTTGTGGCTTCGTCGCAAGAGCGACGGATGACCCAGCATGAACCGGCGAGACGAGCAAGTCGATGACATCTCAGCTGCAGAACTGACCTGGCTCAACCCGCCACCGCATCATGCTTTCGGCGACAGCTCCGTCATGTGCGGACCGGCAAGGAGACCGATTTCTGGCGCGAGACTTTTTATGCCTTCTGGCGTGACAATGGCCACTTCCTCTACCGGCAGGTCGAGGGAGATTTCAGCGCCGAGGTCACCGTCAAGGGGGACTACAAGGTGCTCTACGACCAGGCCGGTTTGATGGTCCGGCTGAGCGAGACGCATTGGGTCAAGGACGGCATCGAGTTCACCGACGGGCTCGCCTATTTTTCCGTCGTCGTCACCAACGATGCCTCCGACTGGTCGTTGGTCAGCATCCCCGCCGGACCGGACGGCGTCAGGATCCGGCTGACCCGCCATGCCGAGACAATCCGTGTTCAGTATCTCGATGCCTCCGACCATCGCTGGAAGCCGGTGCGGCTCGCCTACTTCCCGCCCTCGAAAACAATCGATGTCGGCATGATGTGCTGTTCGCCGCAACGTGAAGGTTTCGAAGTCACATCCAGCGATTTTTCGGTCGGCCCGGCGATATCGAGGGAACTCCATGACTGACGCGTGCTGTCAGCCGATCGGAGCGCCGTTTTCACAGCAGTATCGTTCCGACAGCCGATTGCGGTCGAACAAGCTAGCGGGCATTCGCCTCATCCCGGTCGAGCTTGAAATCGGCGGGAAGGCGGCCGCGGAAGGCGCGAAGCCGCTTCAGCAATTCCTCGCGCGCAGGTTTGCGCGCGACGCCGAATTGTCGGGCATCGGTGACATGGATCTCAATCTCGTCGCCTTCCCTGAGTTCGAGGGCCTCGACCACAACTGCAGGAAGACGGATAGCTAGGCTAAGACTAGCGGAGCGGCGGACATTCCGGCCGCGTCTCAGGCGGCCAACTGTAATGCAGCATCGTAACATCGCGCCAGTAACCGTGGCTATATCGCAAAGCAAATTGCATCCGGGTGAGTTGGACGCACCGATCTCGATGCGCTTATCTGCCTCTGGGCATCTTGGAGAGGCGGATGCCCAGCGCCCGATTCGGGGATGGTGGCCGCAGCTACGGCTTGATTGGCACCGGTTGATCCGATCTTTCGTGTAGAGCCTGCTGCCAGGCGCGATCGATCTGGCGCGCGGCTTCTTTACCGCCTAGCTGACCCGTCGCCAGGCGGGTTGCTACATCATTCACGACTTCGCCGGCTTCCGGTCCGAGCGCCTGATCATAGTAAAGCTGGTGATAGCTGCTGCGGAGCAGCGTGTCGGCTACCTCGCTGACGAATGGATCGGAGATGCCCAGGTCGGCTCCTGAGACGGAGGGGACCGAGTCGGCAAGCTCTGCGATCCTCGTTTGGACGGCGGGCGAGGCGAGCACGCGGAGCAGTTCCACTGCCATGTCGGGCGCCTTGCTGTTAATGACGTAGCCGTCAGCGCCGCCGTAGGTGGCCGCTCCATCGACCCCATGGGCAGTGCCCGGCAACTCCAGACGCATAAGCTCATTCTTCATTCTGTCAAAGCCACCCGGCCAGTTCCAGCGCATCGTGTTGAGACGCCAGTTGCCTGTGACTATCATCGCGGCTTTGCCCTTGGAGAAGAGCATTCCCGCGTCCCCCTCGCCAACCGAGAGGAAATCCGGCTGGAACGGATCGAGGTCGGCCAGCTGTCGCAGCCGGTCTCCGGCGACGACGAAAGGTTGCGCTATGAAGCCATCCGAGCCACCAGCATAGGCCTCGGCGAAAGCGTCGCGCCCGCCGATCTGCTCCGCCAGCATTCCGTAGAGGAACTGGAACTGCCAGCGGTCGCGGCCGCCGATGGCGATCGGAATGATTCCAGCGGATCGCAGCTGGCGCACGGCCCGGAGGAATCCGTCCCATGTCGCGAGTTGTTCCCTTTTGACACCGGCTTTGTCTAGAAGGGCCTTGTTTGTCCATAGCGATACAAGTTCCACGGACGACGGCACGCCGTAAATGCGACCGTCTTGAGTGAAAGATTGCAAGACCCCGGGACGGAACTCCATCGCCCAGCCGTCAGACATCTCTTTAGTTAGGTCTCGTGCGAACCCGGCGACCCTCAGCGCCTCCAGATGGCCGCCGCCCCAGGTGTGCATGATGTCGGGAGGCGTCGGCGAGCCGAGCATGGATAGCAGCCTCTCTTTGTACTCATAGTCGGGTTGGTGCGTGATCTCGATGCGGTAGCCCGGATGCGCGGCTTCGAAATCCTGGGCAAGGTTGTTCCAGAAGGCGTGGACCTGGTCGTTGCGGCTCATCGCGGCGACGCGCAGAGTGATCGGGCGGGCACCGGGCCCGCGCGATGCCACGGCGGCCACCAGATGTACGGCCGCCCGCGCGCTGGCATGTGCCATGCCCGACAGCGCGTTCCGGGCGTATTGGTTCGTCAGCCCTTGAAGCGTTGCCCGGTTCAGATAGCCGCTATCGGCCAGACCAGCCGACTTCTGGAAGGCGGCTATAGCCCCGCGTGTCCTAGGGCCGAAATTGGCGTCGATGGCCCCGCTATAGTTTCCGGAGGCTGCCAGAAGCATCTGCACGCCTGAGAGCGCATCGCGCGAGAGCCCGAGTGCGGCCTCTCCTTCAAGCGGATCGTCGGTCTCAAGGGCGGCCACCTGCTGCCCCTGAGACGCCGCCGGTCCGAGCGCTTCGGGCCGGACCACTTTTGCTTCCGCCCCCCCGGCGACGGGCGCCGTTTTGGCAGCGGGCTGCTGCGGTTGCGCAGGTGCATCCTGCGGGCGCAGTGCTTTAGTTGCGTCAGTGCTGGCTCCGGGCACCATTGCTTCCGAAGGCACCGGTGTGACGGCAGTAACAGACGTCTCCCCCACTATCAGAATGCCGGTTTTGTTCGTCAGCGAAGCGACTTTGAACCGATCAACCTCAACGCGCTCAAGCCTAGCAGAAGCGAGGAGCGCGAATGGTCCTTCCGGGTAGGTCGCGAGAAACTTGCGGAAGTCTTCCGGATCGCGGCTTTGCCGGATCGACAGCCACACAAGAGCCTGGGTGGCGAAAGCGTTGTCTGGATTCTGCTGGTTCTCCGCGGACTCCCCGAGCACGAGATGCGCCGCCTGGTCGTTGCCAGTGAATCGCTTGTAGAATTCACTGGCGGCCATCTTTTCCTCTGGATTGTCTAGAGCCCGCATCGTCTCGAGAAGTGCGACCTGAAGCTTCTCGCCGGATTCGAGTTTGGCGATTGCAGCGGGACCCGAAGGATGCATGTACACTTCGCGCAGCAGGGCTTCCTCGACCCAGGGAACCTGTGCGCCACGTGTTAATTCGACCACCGTGCTGCGAACGCGGCGCAGCATTGTGGCGAGTTCGAGGCCCGGCCGGTCGATCCACTGCAGCAGCGCGGTCGTGTAGGGGCTGTTGCCGGCCCCGCCGTCATAGGCAACCGCTCCGGGCGCGGCGGCGAAGCCGATGATCGCACCGCCGGAGTTAGGGTGTTTCACGAGCATGGCCGAGGAAGCTGAACCACTAGCGAGACCGGCGGGGGCCTTGACCGCCTTGGTGAAAGGATTATCTCGGCATGCATCGAGGATGAGGACGGTTACCTGTGGGTGGGCCTTCAACAGGCTCTCGTAAATCTCGCCGGCGCGAACCGCCGAGGGCGACAGGTCGTCGCGAGAGCGGATTTTTGCGTCAACGGGGATGAGGTAGTTTTCACCGTCTACCTGGATCGCATGGCCCGCATAGAAGATCACTGCGATCTCGGCGGAACTCGCAGCTTCGGTAAACGCCTGCAAGGATGCGCGCATACCACGCAGATCGGAGTCGATCGCCATGGTAACTTTGAAATCCAGTTCGCGAAGCTTTTCGGCGATCGCCGCGGAATCCTTGGGCGGATTTTCCAGCGTTCCGGCACTTTGGTACTTGCCGTTACCGATCACGAGCGCGATCCGTTGGGCAAGCGCGGAATCGGTGAAGGCAACCGATATCGCGGCGGCGAGGATCAGAGCGAATGTGGCGGCGAGTGTGTTCTGAAACGCCAGAAACCGGAAGAGAAGGCTTGGGCGCATTCTACTGAACCCTCAGCGGTTTGATCGTGCGTCTTCCTTACCGCACCGCCGACGGACGGTAAAGAAAAAGGGGCCATCACGGCGGCTTTGAATCACATCGTTTCCGTGTAATATTACAAATTGAGGGAATAGGCGCCCCGACGCAGTCATTGGTTTGAAATTCTGGAGCATTTCATGCCTGGCGACGAAAAGCTTTCTGCACTGACACGATCGCTGATCACGGGCGTGTCGCTCGGCGGCATCGCACTCACCCAGGTCGGCTGCGTTCCGGAATGGCGGGTCATGGCGAAAACCCAGGCCGAACGGGACGTCAATGAGGCGGAAGGCGCGATGTGCGCCACGGCCCTGCAGTCCAGGTCGCCGCGTGACATTAATGCGTTCCTCAACAGCTATCCGTCTAGCCGTTGCATTGCCCCGCTCCTCGGCGCAATGCCAGCATCCGTGCTGGCGGCCTTGTCACCCTCTGCAATCGCTCGGCTGGACTCGTCGGTCCTGAGCGCGCTTCCCGCCCGCGTGCGCGTTAGCTTGCCTGGGCCCAGAACGCGCCTTGCAACCAGGAGCAGCGTACCTAAACAAGCGGGAGGCGGGCGGTACTGAGTTCCCAGCCGCCTATGACGAATGCGCACTGACAAGGGAGTGATTCACTCAGCCGAGTCTGTGGTTTGTTCGGTCACGCCGTCTTTCCATAAGCTTGGTCTGAAAATGGGATTGGCTGAACGGCTGGCGGCGCGTTCCATCGCCCTAAGGGTCGCGCCTGTAGCAGATGTCGCCGCGAATGGTGGCTCAGCGGTTCTTACGTGCGGCCGCGACGATCCGGAGCACGGCGACATGCTTGCGGCGGCGGCCGCCGCGCACTTACCGACAATCTCGGTCAGCAGCAGTTGGATCAGCGGACGCCATCGCCTTTCAGAATACCTCCCGAGCGGGCGACAGGGTGAGGACTGTCGCTTGTGGCGGTTGGTTTCTGCCTTTGGCTCGACGCTGGGCGTCGACGCGGTTGGTGCTCTTGTAGCCAACCTGCCATTGACTGGCAATCCAGTGGAAACTGCTACCCTGAGGACCTTCGGAAACGTTGTGGTTAACGAATTACCACTTAGCTGGCTTCCTGCGGAAACCAGCCCGTTGCCGGTACCGTCCGACGAGATGGAAGGAGCGGCCAAGCAGCTGCCCGTGGCGCTCATTTCGGGTCCATCAATCGCTGCCTTTGCCGCGCTCGCCGCGGGAGTGGAGTTGATTGTAGTGGGAGAAAATTGCTTCGCCGGCCTTAGCCTGACCCATGACGTCTCGAAGCCTTCTGATCTGCCGGGCGCGTTCGCCTCCGTGTCTGGATCGCCCAGGAACCGTCGCGACGCCGCCCGTCGAGCCCTCGCGCTGGAAGCGTTGCTGAACGCGCTGCCCAACCATGCCGACGCGTTGGCCGCCGCCTTGGACGAAGCTGTGACGGCGCTAGGGCGCGCGCCGCGCCGGTCTGTAAGCATCGTCATCAATAATTACAATTACGGCTCCTATTTAGGCCATGCGATTGCGACTTCGCTGAACCAGACGGTATCCGCGAGGGAAGTGATCGTCGTCGACGACGGTTCGACCGATTGCTCGCGCGAGATGATTACCGCCACGCCGGGAATTGTTTCGGTCTTCAAGGCCAATGGCGGCCAAGCCTCCGCCCTAAACGAGGGATTCAAGCACGCGACCGGAGACATTGTACTTTTTCTGGACGCCGATGACCTGCTGCTTCCAAATTTGGTTGAGCAGATCGGCAAGGCATCGCTGCGAGGTGTGTCCAGATTGCAGTTCGGGCTGGAGACTGTGGACCAGTCTGGCCGGCCGATCGGGCTCTATGCGCCCGACGGACGTGATTCCGAAGGTTGGCTGTGCGGCGTGCTCGCAGCGCGCGGCATCTTTCCTTTCATGCCGACCAGCGGCAACGCCTTTCCGCGGCAAATCCTGGAGGCCGTGCTTCCGATTCCGGAGCAGGACTGGCGCCTTTGCGCCGACCTGTATCTGGTGATCGCATGCGCGACGCTGGGCGAGACAGCCGATCTCGACGAGGTGCTGGGGCAGTATCGCGTGCATGACCGAAACGGCTACTTTCGGGTCCTCGGCGCCGAGCCTTACCTGCTCCCGAAGCTTCAGGTGCAGCGTGCGCGGGCTTGGAGAGGCATCCTGCCGAAGTTGACGCAATTCATGCCGCCCCCGCTTGCGGAGCGATGTCGCCTCGGGCTCAGGCGGCTGCTGTTGCAGGTCACGCTCGAAAGCCCGCATCGCTCGGTGACACGGATCTTGAAGGACGTGGCTGGAGGGGTTGGCGACGCATTGACATCCCGTACTTTGACCTTTGGCGATAAGCTACGGCACGCGATCGAGTCATCGCGCTTGGTAATCGGCGGCCAAGCTGCGGGCGCTCATTCCATCGCCGCATTGAAACCCGAGTTGATAGATCTTGTCTATGCGGCCGGGCCCGCGAAATGGCCGCGTCTCAGCCCCGGAGAGCGTGTCACGTTCGCCACGTCGCCGAATGCACGCCGGATCGTCGGCGGTGGGTGGTCGCTCGGCGAAATTTCCGGCTTAAGGCCGGAAGCGCCCGAAGCCTTTCTCGCTTTTCGTTTGCCGGAGATCGCGGCGAACTGGCGGGCAAGGTTCGAATTCGAAATTTCCGGCGATGCGCCGGTCCGGGGCATCGAAGTGCGCCTCAACGGCGTTGCCATCGATGATTTCAACCTTCATAGAACCGGCTCGATGGAATTCACCCTGCCGCAGGAACTACTCCTGCGCTGGACGCCGATCGGTTCGGGTCCGGGAGCATACGCGGCATGCCTGAGCATGCGGGTACCTCCCGCGCAAGCCGAACGGGTTTGCTTCCGGCTGTTAGAGATTTCCCTCCTACCTGCAGCGCCGCCGGTTGCGCCGCGCGTTCCCGTATCGCACGAGGTATTATTCTCACGCAAACGATCGCACGCCAGTTGGCCGCCTGAATTCTCGCGGGCCGACGGAATGCTGGTCAATGGATGGGACTGGCCGGACAGGCATGGCGTAGCGATGGCGGGTGCGCACGCAACTCTGGCATTGTCCGTGCACGAGCGTGCGCCTTACTCGCTCTGCCTTTGCCTGGCGGACGACGTCGGCTCTCCGCTCGTCGACGTGCTGCAGGTTGTCGTCAACGGCGTGATGATGGAAATCCACGAGGCCCCAGACGGGAGATCCTTTTCCGTGATGGTCTCCCAAGACATCGCCGGAATATCGGGCCGGCTCAAGGTGGAGCTTTGGCTCGGAGCCGATCCGGGAACCGGCCGATGGCCCTTTCTGCGACTCGCTTCGCTTCGAGTGGATGCGCTCACTTACGGTCATGGCGGCACCGTCCTTAGCCCAAACATCCGCCATGACGCTGGACCCTTTGCGGAGGGCCCCGGGCGAGACGCGCGGGGATTAATCCCCGACGGAAAGGTAGCGTTGTTGGCGCCGGGCAACTTCCGGCTGGGCATTCCGGTGCCCGCAGGCTTTGGACCGGCGAGGCTGGCACTTTATTTGACGATGAGGGCGGCGCACACGGAGCCGGTCATGGCCAAATTGTCTATTGGCGGACGAACCTGCCTTTACTGGTTGGGGGCCGACAATCTGCTAACGGTCGACCTTCCGGAAGGGGAGGCGTGTCCGGTGCTGGAAGGCAGATTGGAAGGCGATTGGCCGTTCACGCTCGGTTCCGTTCAGCTTTTCAGGCCTGCCTCACCTGCGATCCAGCCAGATGAGGGGACTTCCGAAGCTGCGGCATCCTTCTTCGATGCTGGGACCTTGTCGCGTTTTACCGTCGCGCCCTCGGACTGGTATCCGGTGCTTGATTCGGCGCTCTGGTTTGCGGTGCACCGCACTTCCCTCAAGTTGCCGCCATTGCCTCAAGACTCGCAGTTCTTGGATGTAGCCGTGCTAACCCAGCTTCGACCGAGGCAGCATCTTCGGTTGATGTGTGGGGATGCCTACGCCGAAACCAAGATAGGCGGCCTCGAAACGCTCCGCCTGCCGATCGTGCCCTCTGACGCGAAACGCGGCCCGCTGCTGACGATCGAAGTGGATGCCGTCGTGGCCGCCATTGCCGTTGGCGCCAGCAGCCCCGGCATGCTCGGCGGCGCGATATGCGCCGTCGAGGTCGTCCGACACGCTGGACGATCGCGCGTAGCAGCCAGGTATGGACGGTCATCGGGCGACAAGGCACGGCGCAAACTAGTGGATCAGGAAAAATGAGGGATCAGAGGCGAAGCGACGGCGGACCACCGAGTTTGAAAGCACCTGCGGATCTTACAGTAAGCGTGATCGTCACCTGCTACAACTATGGACATTTCACGCAGGACTGCCTCGAAAGCATCCTGGGCCAAACATGCCCCCCCTCCCAAGTGATCGTGGTAGACGACGGTTCCACGGATGCCACCGGCCGGGTTCTCGAGGGATACGGCAGTCGAATCGAACTGCTGAGGACCGACAATCGCGGGCAGGCAGCTGCCTTTAACGTCGGCTTCGCCCGATCGACTGGGAACATTGTGATCTTCGTCGACGCAGACGATCTGCTTCGTCCAGACGCGATCGATGTCATCCTCTACCATTGGAGCGACGATCTCGCCGTCCTCACATTCGGGCTGGAAACCGTCGACGGTGCTGGTCACAGCACAGGCGTGCATGCCGCATCGATCAGATCGAGTGCAGGTGATAACCGTCCGGAATTGCTCAGTACCGGCGCTTTTTCATCTCCGCCGACATCGGGCAACGCGTTCTCGCGGCGCTTGCTCGAGCGCGTTCTGCCTATGCCTGAACCGCGCTGGCGCACCAGTGCCGACTGTTATCTCATCCGCGCGGCAGCGCTCTTCGGGCGCGCCGACCACGTGCCGCAGGTTCTGGGTTCTTATCGCATTCATGGCGGCAACAACCATGCCCAGGCGCTAGACGCCATGCCGCACCTTGCGCGCGAGTTTGCCAACAGAACCGACACCTCCGACGCGCTGTTTGATCTTGCAGAAGTCGCGGAGCGTTTTACCGAGGATCCACATGAAGCGGAGGCGCTGCGATTCCTGCTTGGCCACCGTGCCCGGAAAATTCTCGAAGAAGCCGGTGCCACGAGCCGAAGGCCTTCGCGAACATACCCACCGAGTGAAGTATCTGCGGGCCAGGAAATACGGGTGGACCGTTCTGCGGTCGCTCGGCTGGAAAGATCGCGATGGCCGAAATTCCTACCTTTCGATCGCTGGACCGGCGTTCTCAGGGATAGGCGCGAACCCCTACGTCCTGTACCGGATCTGCTTGACGGCACGTCTTCGTCGCGACTCAGTAGTCTGGTTGAGTTCCGCATCGACCCAACGCCGGAAGCGCTGCTCCTCGCGCTCGAAATCGAACCTGCCGCTGGGGCGGACAATGGTCAGTCCTGTGCGGAGGTCAAGCTCGACGGGGAGCTTGTCTGGCACGGACAACTGAGCGATGCGATACACGTGCGCGTACCGATCGCCTACGACCCTTGGGCGTTGGACCGATGCATCACGGTCGAGGTCTCCACCAGGGTCGGAGCCCAGCGACCGGCCGATCGTCAACCGCCTCCGCCGAGGATTCTTGGCCTGGAAGTATCGACCAAGGGAGCCAACGCGCCCGCGCCTTGTTTGTGCACGGCGGGATTGCTTCCTTTCGCGGAAGCGCTTGCCGCTGGACTCGACATCAGCGAATGGGAAACGGACAACGACGGCGGGGCAACCATGCGCGCCGAAAGTGCCAGAATGCGATTTCAGGTGGCGTCGTCGGGAAAGTTCGCAGTTGTTCTTTCTTTCGGAGAACTTCCGCCGCGCGGCTGGCTGCAGTTGCGTCAGGACGGGCGTTCCTTGTTTTCAGGCTGGCTCGGGAGCACACGAAGCTTGGTCGTGCGACTGCCCACAAACCAGGTCGCGGTCTTATCTAATGATATCGAAATCGGATTCGAGCCGGCTACCGACGCGGTGGGCGCGCTGCTTCGCATCGCCGAAATCGGATTGCTGGACCTAAGCCTGTCGGTGATTGACGATCGGAGCATTCCGCCTATCCTTAATCTAGGCGAATGTATCTTCCTCGGAATTGAGGATTCCGGCCGTGCCTTTCTAGGCTCAGGTTGGCATGTCGAACCGGAACTGGGAGGTGCGCGCAACGTCCTAGCCGAAGCCCAGATGTCCTTTTGCACGCCAGAAATGGCAAGTGATCTTGTCCTTCGCGTCTGTATCGAACCGCTTTTCGATCCACTTCCCGGATTCCGCCACTTCTTCGCGGTCAGCGAGGACGGCAATATCCACACGGCCGTACAGCTCGATGGTGCCGGCGAGATCGAGATCGCGCTGCCCCGGCAATCCGGGCGCAAGCCTTCCAACCTCGTGTTTCACTCCGTGTATGTGCCCGAAACATCCAGTATGAGCGCGGCTACGACGGTCGCAGCCTTCGTCCTGACCAGTATGGAGCTTCGAGGTCGCGAGGCGATCGACGCACTGCCGTTTCTGCCGAAGGCGCAGGCGAGGCCGTCGCCGAGGTTCCGCTCTCTGATCGGGCAGGGCAAAGCGCTGCTTGTTTCAGATCGAGGTGCCGGCGGTATGGTAGAGCTGTCCGCGATTTGCCAGGAATTGGCCGAGTTCATCGAGACATGCGACGCGAAGGCGCTGGTCCTGCTCGCCTCGGAAAAAGGTAGTCTGGACGTCATCGTGGGCCTCGGCCATGCTGTCCAGAACGCAGAAGCGGTCGCCTTCGTGAGTGCAGTCTCTTGGACAGGCCGGCCACGTGACCGCCCCGAAGCGTCGGCATTGCGGGGATGGCTGCTGTCTTTCCTGTTTCGCCCCGTTTATCTGGCCCTTTCGCCTGACTTGGAAAGCCTGCCTGCGCCGCTTCTCTGGATACCGGACGGTGCGGCGGTCTATCTCGGTCGCGCGCCCGATATCCATTCCGCAAGCGCCCGTGAAACCTATCGTGCTTTTCTGTTGCGTTTGCTTTCAAGTATCGACCGCGTCTTGGGACGCGCGCCTCTTGAGAGCGCCATCTACGCTTTGGCCGCTCGTTGCTTACGAGAGTTGCGCAGTACGGTCGCCATCTTCGGCGCCGGCGAATTGCGCGATCTTGTTCGGCTGCGCAGCCGATGCATCGAGCGCCTGCTGGTCCGGCACGGCGCGCACCTCGCCATGCCGCGCCGTCGCCCCCCATCCAGCGGAAAGTTGCGGCTCGGTGTCCTGGTGCGCGATGTGTTGCCAAATCCCGAAGGTTGGGCACTGCTCGGCATGTACGCCGGTATCGACCGCAATCTCTTCGAACCGGTGCTCATCCGCATGGACAAGGGGGCTGGTGGTGTCTCCGTTGGCAAGCGCTTCGAGCGCGAACTTTGCCTAAGTGGACTTTCGGTAGGCGAATCCGTCGCAGCGATCCGAGCGCTGCAACTGGATCTCTTCGTAACCGGCTGCTACGTCGCCGATTACGAGAAGACGTCGGCTATTGTCGCGCACCGGCTGGCGGAGGTTCAGATCTGGCACGCCGCGGTGTGCCCGACGACTGGTGGATTTCGCAGCTTCGATTTCGCATTGTCGTGCCGCGCCACCGAACCTGGCGAGCCACAGAGGCATTACGTCGAACAGCTGGCCTGGATCGAGGGGCCGCTCCAAAGCGCCTATGCCTTCACCGAAGAGACCCCTCGAAGAACCGCAAAGCTCCGGCAGGACCTCGGTATCGCAAGAGACGCAGTGATGCTCGTGAGCGGCGCGATGGCGCACAAGGTCGAGGACAGGCTTCTGGAGACCTGGGCGGCGATCTTGCGCGATGCACCGGCGTCTATGCTCGTACTCTGTCCATTCGCGTCCAACTGGTCGATGGATTTCGCGCCTGCCCGTTTTCGCGATCGGCTCTTGCGCTGCTTGCAAGCTGCAGGTGTTTCGGAAGAGCGGGCGGTTGTTCTGTCGACTCAGACGCCGAAGCGAGTGAGAGAGATCATGGCAAACGCCGATCTCTATCTCGATAGTTTTCCCTACACTGGAGCGACGACCGTCTGCGAAGCGCTGTCGGCAGGTACGCCTGCGTTGACTCTTGCCGGCGACTCCCTTCGCGAGTTGACAGGAACATCCTGGATTCGAGCGTTCGGACTACCTGAAATGGTCGCACACACCCCTGACGATTACCGCTTCATTGCGGCGGGGCTGGCGAATGACCGCCAGAAGTTGAGAGCGCTTCGAGACCGGCTGGGCTTGGCCTTGGCGGCTGGCCCACCCGCCCACAACGATCCGCAGCGATTCGGCCCCGAATTTTCGGCTGCGCTCGAAAAGATCGCGATAGACGCCGGTTGGTGGACGGAGCGCGTCCGCAATGATGAAAGAAGGGCGACTCGGGAATAGCGTGCGTCATCCGATATTCCCGGGGCCGCCGGCCGCGCCGTTTCCGCCGGTTCGGGACGAGCCACTCAGTCAAGCCACTCAGTCACGATGGTGATGCTGGCGGGCGTTGCTTTGCGTTCCAGCCAGCGAACCCATCCTGTCTCCCACGGCGGCCATGGTCATCGTGCATTCATGGGAGACGGCGAGATATCGCCAACATCTTGTTCAACAAAGTCTTTCCGCAACTGGACACCTCGACCTACCGGCATTTCCGCGACTGGACGGTCTGATGTGCGTCGGTGGGTTACGGTTTCGGTCTTTAGGGCTGATGCTGGCGGCCGATTTCGGCATCACGGCGGCGTTTTCATAGAGGTGCGAAAGTACAGAAGCCGTCAGCATGATCGCGATTGTCAAATGCGCAGGCATTGGAGATCCATAGCAATAAATGATAAACAAGAGGGCGGTCCACGAACGCAGCCCCAACCGGTGAATGGGAACAGATGCCGCCCGCAGCTGTTAGATCGTCATGTCGAGGTCTACATTGACAGTCGAGTTGAACCGAAAGTTATCAAGGACGTTGATCTCGAATTGGCCAGATAGATTGATTGGTCCAAACAACAATGTAGGTTCAGTAGACAACGAGGTATCATGCAGGCTGACTTGGTCTATGACGTCGGAATGAACAATGGGGATGATACCGCATATTACCTCCACCGAGGTTTTCGTGTCGTAGCCATCGAAGCGGATCCAGATCTCTGCAAAGGCGCCGTGAGCCGCTTCGGGAAAGAATTGGAAAGCGGACGTCTGCAGATCGTCAACATTGGGATCGCGGCAAAACCCGGCGTCTCAGATTTCTGGATATGCGAAGCACACAGCGTTTGGAACTCTTTTGACCGCACTATTTCATCCCGCAACGGGTTGCCCCACCACAGGATCCAGGTCCCTTGCCAGACGTTCGGATGGGTCTTGGAGCAATGCGGTGTGCCATTCTACCTTAAGGTCGATATCGAAGGTAACGATTTGCTATGCATCGAAGCGTTACAAGATCGTGCCGATCTGCCGGCGTATGTCTCAGTTGAACTAGGTGACCTCGATCAGTTCGTCACGAAATTGAGCGCTCTCGGCTATACGGAGTTCAAGTGCATAAGTCAGTTCCAGTTCCTCCCCTTGCAACTTCCGCCCACCCCGGAGCAGCTGGCATTGGAAGCTGGGGATACGAGCACACTGCGGCGGACACGTGATTGGGTTTTCCCGGAAGGGGCATCAGGTCCATTCGGCGAGGATACGCTTGGACGATGGCTTGATCAGGATGAAGTCCGCCGGACACACGCCCATTACTCGAAGCTCCGCGACGAGCAGACCTCAACACCGTTCTGGTTTGGTGCGAGCTTTTCGTTCTGGCTGGACCTGCACGCTCGGCGTCGCATGCCGAGGGCGGCGGGCGTTTGAACTCCTTTTTTTGAACCTCCACAGTTTACCCTGGGGACCGTTTTCTGGAAGGATATCTTCAGAAGCCCCACCGCCAGAAAGGCAAAGACACTGCATGACCGAAGGGCGGCAGGCCATGTACAAACTTCACTTTATCCTTTTATGGAGCGGCTCGGCTTCATTCGTGTGGGGTACAGTCAGAAGGCCGGCACCACGACTCTGATCCCCAGGCGATCGAGGTCCGCCTCGAGCGTCTTTGCGTCGGTGAACAGCACCGACTGCCAGCCGGCGGCCTTGGCGCCGTCGACATTCTTCTGGCTGTCGTCGATGAACAGCGTGGCCGCGGGCTCGAGGCCGAACGCGGCGACGTGATGGTCGTAAATGCCGCGATCCGGCTTGATCATGCCGATCTCGCCCGAAATGGTCACACCGCGCGGGCGGTTGAGAAAGTCGAAACGCTGCCGGGCTTCGGCAAGCGTGTCGGCCGCAAAATTGGTCAGCATGGTGACGTCGTGGCCGCTCTCGATCAGCTTGCCCATGAGCTGGACGCTGTCGTCATAAGCGTGCGGCACCATCTCGTGCCAGAGGCGGCGGAAGTTGCGGATGTTTTCGGCGTGGTCCGGGTGTTCGGCGATCAGCAACGCCTCGGCCTCTTCCCAGCTGCGGCCGCGGTCCTGCTCGATGTTCCAGTCATGCGTGCAGACATTGTCGAAAAACCACTTTCTCTCCTCGGCATCCGGAATGATACGGCTGAACGGCAGGTTCGGATCGTAGTGGATCAGCACTCTGCCGATGTCGAAAACGATGTGGCGGATTTCGGTCATTCTTGTCCTCGTTCAACGCAATTCAATGCGGGGCGATGTAGGCTATTCAATGTGCACGCTGCTTCTTCGTCGCGCCCGGTATCGCTGCTTCGATTACCTTTTTCATGACGGTGGGCAGTGCTTCGCCGGAAATTTCATGCGCCGGCGACCAGAAATGCCCCGCTGGGGCGGCGACAGCGGTCATCGCTTTGAAGACGTCGAGTTCGAGCGCGAAATGGGTGAAGACATGGCCAATTTTCCCGGCTGGCCGCCAGTTGCCGGGGAAGGGCGCCGCCGCCGCTGTGGTGGCGCCGTCGATCCGCGCGGTCCAGCCGGTCGTCGGCACTTCGGTCATGCCGCCGAGCAGGCCCCTATCCCCACGTTTGCGCAACAGGATGGCGCCATCGCCACGTACGGCGACGAAGGCAGCCCCGCGGCGCAATGGTCTCTCGCCCTTCGGCTGGCGGACAGGGAAGCGTTCGGCATCGCCGGAAATAATGGCGCTGCAAACCTCGCGCAGCGGGCACAGCATGCAACGCGGTCGGCGTGGCGTGCAGATCGTCGCGCCGAGATCCATCATTGCCTGGGCGAAATCGCCAGGTCTGGTCGCTGGAACCATGCGCTCGACATAGGTGCGTATGTCCCCCTTGGCTTCGCTCAGCGGCGTGACGATCGAAAACAGCCGGGAAACGACCCGCTCGACGTTGCCGTCGACGACCGCGGCGGGCTGGTCGAAGGCGATCGCCGCGATCGCAGCCGCCGTGTAGGCGCCGATGCCGGGTAGTTCTCTCAAGCCAGCTTGCGTATCCGGAAACCTGCCACCTTGCCGTGCGACGAGATCGGCGCATGCCTTGAGATTGCGGGCGCGGGAATAATAGCCGAGCCCGGCCCAGGCCTTCATCACATCTTCGGTCGGTGAGGCAGCCAAAGCCTCGACATCAGGCCATTTCTCGACAAAGGCCCGGAAATAGGATTTTACCGCTTCGACCGTGGTCTGCTGCAGCATGACTTCGGAAAGCCAGACGCGGTAGGGATCGGGCCGTATGCCGCGTGCCAATTCGCGCGGCGCAATGCGCCACGGCAAGTCGCGGTGATGCGCGTCGTACCAGCCAAGCAGGCGGGACGCGATGTGGTCGCTGTCTCCAGACGCGGCTCTGCCGCTGTCTCCGGATGCAGCTTTGATGCTGTCCCCAGACGCGGCTTTGCCGCCAACTCCGGATGCGGTCTTGCGGGTCTGGTCGTGCAGTGCCATTGATCGAGGACTTGGCCTAACCGATGCGTGGTGAAGGTCGTGACTGGAGAACGCACATGGCAGGGAAAAGGCCCTTCGGCAATCCCGTTCCGGTGAGTGATCTCGCAACCCAGATTCTCGATCCGGTGTTGCGCAAGCGGGCCGGCATGTCGATCGGGCTCGTCCAGTCATGGGAGGAGATTGCCGGGCCGCGGCTTGCCAGCCGTTCGCGCCCTGAAAAGATCCAGTGGCCGCGCAGCATGCATGAAGATGATCCGTTCGAGCCGGCGGTGCTGGTCATCGCCTGCGAAGGCATGGCCGCCCTCCATCTGCAGCACGAGACCGGCGAGATCATCAACAGGGTCAATGCCTTCCTCGGCTTCAACGCTATCGGCCGGATCAGAATCGTGCAAAAGCCGGTGACGGCGGACAAAGGGCGGCCTAAACCAAGCTTTCGGCCGCTGACCGCGGCCGAGAAGGTGAAGTTGTCAGGCACTGTCGGAATGATCGAGGATGACGGGCTGCGCGCTTCGCTGGAGCGGCTCGGCGCCACCATTCTCGGTCAAAAGAAGGTATAATCTCGCGCTTTCGTGATCGCGTACACAAGATTTGGCGATTGGAATGGGGACGGCGATGCCTTAATTCGCGCCAACTCTCGCCTTTTCTAGCCTTTGCATTGCAAAATCCAACCATTGTCAGGTGATTCGTATGACCCGTCTTTTGTCCCGCAGAAACCTCCTGTCGTCACTGGCCGCCATTCCAGCGGTGGCTCTGCTCGCCGCCTGCAGCGACTCGGGTGAGAAAGCCGTGGCGGAGGATGTGAAACCTGCGGCCCCCGCCGATCCGATGAAGCCGGCCACTCCGGCCGCGGCCAAGGCGCCTCAGGCCCAGGGCTCGGTGGACATGGCGGCCTTGCTGAAACCCGGCGCACTGCCCGACGAGCAATTGGGCAAGGACGACGCGAAGGTCACCATCGTCGAATATGCCTCGATGACCTGCCCGCACTGCGCGCATTTCCACGAAACCACCCTCCCGGAGCTGAAGACGAAATATATCGATACCGGCAAGGCCCGCCTTATCCTGCGCGAATTTCCGTTCGACCCGAGCGCCGAGGCTGGTTTCATGCTGGCGCGCTGCTCCAAAGACAATTATTTCCCGATGGTGGACGTTCTGTTCAGGCAGCAGGCGAACTGGGCAGGTGTCGCCAATACCAAGGACGCCCTGCTGCAAATCTCCAAGATGGCCGGTTTTACACAGGAGTCCTTCGAGGCCTGCTTGACGGACCAGAAACTTCTGGACGATGTGAGATCGGTCCAAAAGCGCGGCGCCGATGAATTCAAGGTCGACTCGACGCCGACCTTCTTTATCAACGGAAAGACCTACAAGGGGGCGCTGTCGATTGAGGAAATCTCGGCCATTATCGACCCTCTGCTCTGACGTTTCGGCAGCGCCGAAGCGGCTGCGCTTCGGCGTGCGCGACTTTTTGTTGTGCCGCGGGTTCTGTTCGCAACACCGCGGAACACTTTTGCGGAACCCGCTTATGGGGCGGCGCGAATGAAGTTTTCGCGCCTCCGCCTGCTCGGTTTCAAGTCCTTCGTCGAACCCGGTGAGTTCGTCATCGAACGCGGCCTGACCGGCATCGTCGGGCCGAACGGCTGCGGCAAGTCTAACCTTGTCGAGGCGCTGCGTTGGGTGATGGGCGAAAGCTCGTACAAGAACATGCGCGCGTCCGGCATGGACGACGTCATCTTTTCCGGTTCTGGAACGCGTCCGGCCCGCAACACCGCTGAAGTCACGCTTTTCCTCGACAACAGCGACCGCAGCGCGCCCTCGGCCTTCAACGACGCGGACGAACTGCAGGTTTCGCGCCGCATCGAGCGCGAGGCGGGTTCGCTCTACCGCATCAACGGCAAGGAAGCCCGCGCCAAGGACGTACAGCTGCTTTTCGCAGACCAATCCACCGGCGCGCGCTCGCCCTCGATGGTTGGGCAGGGCCGCATCGGCGAGTTGATCCAGGCCAAGCCGCAGGCGCGCCGCGCCCTGCTGGAAGAGGCGGCCGGAATTTCGGGCCTGCACACACGCCGCCACGAGGCCGAACTGCGGCTGAAGGCGGCCGAACAAAATTTGGAACGGCTGGACGATGTCGTCGGCGAGCTGGAAAGCCAGATCGAAAGCCTGAAGCGCCAGGCCCGCCAGGCCTCCCGCTTCAAGAACCTGTCGGCCGATATCCGCAAGGCTGAAGCGACGCTGCTGCATCTGCGCTGGACGCTGGCCAAGACGCAGGAAGGCGAGGCGCGCTCGGCGCTGGCGATTGCCACGGCACTTGTCGGCGATCGCGCCGCCGCCCAGATGGCTGCCGCCAGGGAGCAAGGGATCGGCGCCCACCGGTTGCCGGAGCTGCGCGACGCGGAAGCCGCCGCCGCTGCCGCCTTCCAGCGCCTGTCGATCGCCAAGACGCAGATCGAGGAAGAAGCGGGCCGCATCCGCACGCGCCAACTGGAACTCGACCGCCGGCTCCAGCAGCTCGACGGTGACATCGTTCGCGAGGAGCGGATGGTCCGCGACAATGCAGATATTCTTGAACGCCTCGCCGCCGAAGAAGCCGCGCTCAACACCGAGAACGCCGGCGCCGCCGACCGCGAGGCCAGCACCCGCGCGGCGGTCGAACAGGCGGCGTCGACGCTTGCCGCCAGTGAAGCCAAACTCGCCGGGCTGACCGCCGAACGGGCGGAGGCCGCCGCCTCCCGCAACCAGATCGAACGAACGCTGCGCGACACCGCTGAGCGCCGCGACCGTTTCGCGCGCCAGCTCGCCGATGTCGACCGGGAGTTGTCCGACATCGCCTCCAGGGTCGCCGGCCTGCCCGATCCCGCCGAGAAGCAGCTTCTGGTCGAACAGGCGCTGGCGCTGCTCGAGGAGACCGAAGCCGCGGCGATCGCCGCCGAACAGGCTGTCGCCGAGGCGCGCACGGCGGAAAGTGCCGCCCGCCCGCCGGTTCAGGATGCAAAGGCCGAGCTGGCGCGGATCGAAACCGAGGCCCGCACGCTGGCCAAGATCCTGAATGCCGCGAGCGGCGACCTCTTCCCCTCCGTCCTGGAGCAGATCAGCGTCGAACGCGGCTATGAGACGGCGCTCGGCGCGGCTCTTGGCGAGGATCTCGATGTGCCGCTCGACCGCAGCGCGCCGGTGCATTGGGGCCAAAGCGAGGTTCAGCCCGGCGACGCCGCTTTGCCCGAAGCCATCAAGAGCCTTGCCAGTGTGGTCCGCGCGCCGGCGCAACTGGCCCGCCGCTTGGCGCAGGTCGGCATCATCGAGGCGGGCGACGGAAAGCGGCTGCAGGCGCTGCTTGCGCCCGGGCAGCGGCTGGTCAGCCGCGAAGGGGCGCTGTGGCGTTGGGACGGATTCACCGCCAGCGCCGACGCGCCGACCGCGGCAGCGCAGCGGCTGGCGCAGAAAAACCGGCTGGCCGAGCTCGATGCCGAGGCGGTCCACGCGACCCGCATCCTGCGTCAGGCCGAAGAAGCCCTTGCCCATGCCGAGCAGGCGCTTGCCCAGGCGAGCGAGGCCGAGCGCAACGCCCGTCAAACCGGGCGTGATGCCCAGCATGGGTTGGACGCCGCCCGCAACGTGCTGGCGGAGGCCGAGAAGGCCGGCGGCGAGCTGTCGAGCCGACGCGCCGCACTTGACGAAGCCCGCGCGCGCATCGTCGACAGCCATGAAGAGACGGCCGCGGCTTTCATCGAGGCGGAGATGCTGCTGCAAAGCGCTCCCGATCTCGGTGATCTGCAGTTGCAGCTCGAACAGTCGGCTGCCAACGTCGCTCGCGACCGCGCCACCCTTGCCGATGCCCGCGCCGTCCATGAAGGCTTGAGGCGGGAAGCCGAGGCGCGAACGCGCCGCCTCGACGCCATCGGCGCGGAACGCCGCAACTGGCTGGAGCGCGCCGAAAACGCCTCGACGCAGATCGCAGCGCTCAGCGAACGCAAGGCCGAGGCCGAGGCCGAACGCGAGAGGCTGGCCGACGCACCCGACGAGATCGACGCCAAGCGGCGCGCCTTGCTGTCGCAGCTTGCCGAGGCCGAAAGCCTGCGCCAGGCGGCGGGCGACCGGTTGCAGGAAGCGGAGAACAAGCAGTCCGAACTGGATAAGGCCGCGACATCAGCAATCCAGTCGCTGGCCGAGGCGCGCGAAACCCGCGTCCGCGCCGAAGAGCGGCTGACCGCTGCCGACGAAAGACGGCTGGAGGTCGAGGCGCGCATCCAGGAAACGCTGAACACCCCGCCGCATCTGATCATCCGCCACACCGGCCTGGAGGCCGACAGCCCGATGCCGGAGATGACTGAGATCGAGCGTCAGCTCGACCGGCTGAAGATCGAACGCGAGCGGCTTGGCGCCGTCAATCTGCGCGCCGAGGAAGAGCAGAAGGATCTGTCGGACCGGCTGGAGACCATCGTTTCCGAACGCGAGGACATCATCGAGGCGATCCGCAAGCTGCGGCAGGCGATCCAGAGCCTGAACCGCGAAGGCCGCGAACGGCTTCTGGCTGCCTTCGACGTGGTCAATGGCCATTTCCAGCGGCTGTTTTCGCATCTGTTCGGCGGCGGCACGGCGGAACTGCAACTGATCGAATCCGACGATCCGCTCGAGGCCGGTCTCGAAATCCTTGCGCGGCCGCCCGGCAAGAAACCGCAGACGATGACGCTGCTTTCCGGCGGCGAGCAGGCGTTGACGGCGATGTCGCTGATCTTCGCCGTGTTCCTGACCAATCCCGCGCCGATCTGCGTGCTTGACGAAGTCGACGCACCGCTCGACGATCACAATGTCGAGCGTTTCTGCAATCTGATGGACGAAATGGCCGCCACCACCGAGACGCGCTTCGTGATCATCACGCACAACCCGATCACCATGGCGCGCATGAACCGGCTGTTCGGGGTCACCATGGCCGAGCAGGGCGTGAGCCAGCTCGTGTCGGTCGACCTGCAGGCGGCCGAGGCCCTGCGCGAGGCGAGCTGAAGCTTCGACAGTATGGCTTGTTGGTAGCGCCTGTAGGGGCTTTCGGCTATAGACCGAATTGGACTAGGTCGGTGCCGTCCATCCGCATGTAGCGTTTAGATATTCCGCATGATCCTTTCCGAAATCGATCTCGATTTCACGGTCGTGTGCCAGCATATGCATGGAGAACCTTGTTGCCTGTACTTGTCACTGGAGCCGCCGGATTCATTGGCAGCCATGTTTGCCACCACCTCTTGAACAGGGGGGAAGCAGTCGTCGGTGTCGACAATATGAACGACTATTACGACCTGGCGCTTAAAAAGGGGCGTCTCGCCCGCCTTCAGCCCCACAAGGACTTTTCATTTCATCAGATCGAGATCGCCGAAGAGGGGGCGCTCGCTAACGCTTTGGCCGGCCAAGGCATAACCAGGATTGTCCATCTCGCCGCGCAGGCGGGTGTGCGCCATTCACTCGACAATCCGAGGCTCTATGTCCGTTCCAATGTCGTCGGCCATCTCGAGATGCTCGAATTCTGTCGCACGCAGCCCGCATTAGAGCATCTGGTCTATGCCTCGTCGAGTTCGGTCTATGGCGGCAACCGCAAGGTGCCGTTCAGCGAGACCGATCAGGTCGACCGGCCCGTCTCGCTCTACGCTGCCACCAAGAAGTCTGATGAATTGATGAGCCATACCTACGCCCATCTCTTCGGGGTACCGCAGACCGGCTTGCGATTTTTCACCGTCTACGGTCCCTGGGGCCGGCCCGACATGGCCTATTGGATATTCACCAAGGCGATGCTCGAAGGCAAGCCGATCCGGGTGTTCAACAATGGCGAGATGTGGCGGGATTTCACTTATGTCGACGATGTGGTGAGGGCAGTCGTTGCCGTGCTCGACAAGCCGCCATCGGCTGAAGTTCCGCCGAGCAGGCTCTACAATGTCGGCAACAACCGGCCGGTGCGGCTGGGCGATTTCATCGACAATCTGGAAAGACTGCTCGGTGTAAAGGCGATCCGCCACAGCGAGCCGATGCAGAGCAGCGACGTCGAGCGGACCTATGCCGACATGACTGCGCTGGAGCGCGATTTCGGCTTCAAGCCGAGTGTTTCAATTGAAGATGGGCTGAAGAGATTTATCGACTGGTACCGGTCCGAATGGGCTGCAGGACCAACGACAAGGTGACTGCGGCCTGAGTGTCGTCGCCTGCGGGTCTCCGCGTTTGCGGCCCGAGGGACGCGACTTCGCTCCAATCGCCGCTCGATCATCGCCTCAGCCCGGCCATGAAGGTCTTTACTCGGGCAGGGTCGACCTGGTTCCACCAGACGCCGTCATGCTTCAGCGCACTGGCGATGATGATCCCATCGACGATGCCAAGGATATCGTTTGCATTATCGGGCGTCACGCCGCTGCCGACCAGCGTCGGTAGGCCGGCAGCCTCTTTGATCATGCGGATATAGCTCAGATCCGCAGCGTGCCCGGTGCGCTGACCGGTCGCAATGATGGCGTCAGCGTCGAAGAAAACCAGATCCTTGACCAGTTCCTCCATCGGGCGGTCGGCAACGATCGCATGTGCGCCATGCTTGACATGAGCATCGGCGAAAACGCGGATGCCGTTGGCGCGCAGCCTGGCGCGATAGCGTGCCGCGCGACCCGACTCCCCCTCGACAAAACCCTCGTTGGCGACATAGGCATTCGCCCATTGATTGACGCGGATAAAGCCCGCGCCAGCGGCACTGGCGATCGCAAGGGCAGGGATCGCGGCGTTAGCGAGCACATTGATGCCGACCGGCTTGCCGAGCTCGCGACGGATACGGTCGGAAACGACCGCCATATAGGCCGCTGTCTCCGGTCCGATATCGTCAGGTTTGGCAAAGGGGATGTCGCCATGATTCTCGACGATCACGCCATCGCATCCGCCATCGAGATAGGATCTCGCATCATCCAGTCCCCGCTGATAGATCGCCTCGACCGCCTCGCCGTCATAGCGCGGCGCGCCCGGAAGCGGCGCAAGATGAACGACACCGATCACCACTTTGGTGCGGCCGAAAAGTTCTACGAGCGCGTCGCCGCCTGATTGGCCGAGTTGGGTCATGAGAGCTCCGTTTGATCGATGAGCGCCGCCATTTCAGACGCGGAAGGACAGGATATCAGTGTGCCCGGGCGAGTCACCGCAATCGCCGCGGCGGTGAGCCCGAAGTTCAGCGCTGAAATAACCGACATGCCCTTGGCAAGCCCGCCAGCCAGGCAGCCGCAAAACACATCGCCGGCGCCGCTGGTGTCGAGCGCCTCGACACGTGGCGCCGGCAAACGAAGCGATCCCCCCCGGTCAGGGCCAAGGAAGAGACAACCTTCAGCGCCAAGTGTGATCACGACTGTCCCGGCGCCTTTGGCCGCCAGCGCGCCGGCTGCGGCTGCCATATCACCCTGGCCGGTCAGTTCTTTCGCCTCGGATTGATTCACCACCAACACCTGCGCCAGACGCAAGTCAGGCAGAGCCGCCGCATCGATAGGGCTGGCGTTCAGGACGGTACGCGCACCATTTTCCTGTGCTGCCAGCAGGCAGGCATCTATCGCGTCGCCTCGCAGGTTTCCTTGGCAGACAAGGATGTCGCCAAACGCAATCTGGCGCGCAAGTGCGGTTTGCGCGATTGGATCGAACGCCTCGCTGCAGGCGACACCGCTGACGATGAAGTTCTCACCGCTGGCCTCAATGACGATGGTCGAGCGGTCGCTTGGCAGGTCGAATTCAATCGCCTCGAGGTCGGACAACTCCCTGTCGAGGCGGCTCCTGATCCATGTGCCTGCGCGGTCCTTGCCGAGCGCCGTCCAAAACGTCACCGCAGCACCCGTGCGCGCGGCAGCAACCGCCTGGTTTGCTCCCTTGCCGCCGAGGCCGTCGGCGTAGCTGCTGGCGTTCAAAGTCTCGCCGGTGGCAGGGAAGCGGCCGACGCGAAAAATCGTGTCGACGCAGGCATTGCCGACGACATGGACATGCATCGCTCAGCTCTCACCGGTCGCCCAACTCAGCATCTGTTCGAACAGGGTTTTGTAGCCGTTCCAGGCAATGAACTCCGGTGGCAGCCAATGCGGCCCGACATCGGATGTCCAGGCCACAGTGCGGCCCTTGCCATAGTGGCCGGTGACGAGCAGTGGCAGCGATCCGTAGTCCGACGACACGGTTGCCAGAACTTCCGCCCCGTCTTTCGGCGTCACCTCGTTGAAGCCGAGCAGGACTGGCCAATCCGAACCGAGACCCTTCAGGATCGGATGGTCCGAGGAGCCTTTCAGGACAGGCGAAAACCCTTCCGGCACCTCGACGCGGTCGTCGAACGCGAGGCAGTTCACCGGCAGCACCTCCTCGACCGGCGTCTTGCGGTAGCGCGCGCCGCCATTGATGCCTTGGAAGCTATAGTAGCCGCCGAACATCAAAAGCCCGCCGCCGTCGCGCACATAATCGCGCAGCAGACGCAGACGGTTCGGCGTCGGCTTGGAGTGGACCCAGGTGTCGGGATGCAGAAGCAGTGTGTTGGCGCCGATGTCGGAGAGCACCACCGTATCATAGGCCGAAAGCGCCTCCATTGTTTGCGGAAAGCTGCGCTGTGCCTCATGCGCCGGCATGAAGGTCACGTCGAAGTCGGTCGACTTCAGCGCCGTCAGCAATTCGTCCGCGCCGGTGTGGTAGGTGACCGTCGGAAACTGGTCGAAGCCCTTAATATGGGTGGCGGTCGACACCCAGGATTCACCGGCAAGCAGGATCTTTTTCTTGGACATTTGAACTCCGTCATAAGTCTCAGCCGTAAGTTCGGGCCGCTTAGTTCTGCCGCGCGAACACGGCCTTCGGATTGGCGATCAGCATGCGGTCGATGGCTGGCTGCTCGACACCATGCCGTTTCAGGCGCGGTATGAAGTGCTTGAGGATGTAGCCGTAGCCGAAACCGCCGAAGCGGGTCAGCATGATCTTGAGGAACACATCCTGCGACAGCAGCAGGCGGTCGCCGAAGCCGGCCTCGATAAGTGCCGCGATCGCTCGCGCATTCTCTTCGTCGGAGGGCGATTGCGCGTCCTGATCGGCATAATAGTAATCCATGCCGATCATATCGTATTCCAAGAAAGCGCCGCGCCGGGCGAGGCTTGTCTGATAGTCGACATCGCTGTGGCTGGGGTTCATGTGGCAGAGCACCGTGTGGCGAAGATCGGCGCCCTCGGCCTCCACGACATCGAGCACCTCATGCGCCAGCCGCTCCCAGCCGGGCAGGTGGATCGACAGCGGCACGCCGGTGATGCGCGAGGCCCGCGCCGAAGCTTGCAACGATTTTCGCTCCTCGGCGGTAAAATCCTTGCTGACGCCGACCTCGCCGATCAGTCCGGCCAGGATCGGCGGCTGCGTCTCGCCGCCGCCGACGTCGTTGACGATGAACTCGGTCACTGCGTCGACATCCATCGCTTTTAGCCATTCGGGATGGGTGTGCTCCAGATAGAAGCCGGTCCCCATGACGATCTTCAGGCCGGACATGCGGCTGATGCGGGCGAGCTTTTCCGGCTCGCGGCCGATGCCGATATTGGTCGCGTCGACGACGGTGTGGCCGCCCAGCGCGCGATAGCGTTGCAGCTCAGACAGCGCCAGGTCACTGTCGTCGAGCGAAACATTATCGCGGTTGACGTAAGGGTTCATGCGCAATTCGCCGATGATCTCGATGTTCACCGGCTGCTCGGCGAGCGCCATGTCGTCGGGATGACAGGGACATTTCCAGCTGCGCGCGCCGTCGAGCAAGATGTGCTCGTGCATCAGCGTAATGCCCATTTCTTCGATCGGAACGGGGCCGAGCACGGTCATCACATGGCCGGTATCGACCCCGATCGCCAGCCGCTGCCTGGGAGCTGCGTCCTCGAAAAGATCACTCATAGGCTCAACGGCTCCGTACGGCGCCGCGGAACAGGCGGAAGTTCAGCCAGATGGCGATCAGGATGATCGTCCCGGTCACGATCGGCGTCAGGAAAGGCGACAGGTGCGCCAGGATCAGGCCGTTGCCGATGACGGCCACGGTAAGCGCGCCGAGCACCGTGCCGACGATCGTTCCGCGGCCGCCGAACAGGCTGGTGCCGCCAAGCACGACCGCGGCGATCACTTCGAGCTCAAAGCCTTGCCCGGCATTCGACGATCCGGATCCGAGCCGGGCCGCAATGATGATCCCCGCAAGTGCTGCCGCTGCGGCGGAAATCACGTAAACGAAAAGTGTCGTCAGCCGCGTGTTCACACCGGCGCGCCTAACCGCTTCGGCGTTGGCGCCGATGCCGGTCACGTAGCGGCCGAACGGCGTCTCGTTGAAGGCGATATAGGCGATCGCGAGGATCGCCAGCGCGATCAGCGCCGGCGCCGGCACGCCAAGCAACCAGGCGCGGCCCAGCACCGTGAAAGGGCTTCCCGGCTCGATGGGGATCGAGTAGCCGCCGGTGATCAGCAGCGCCACGCCACGGATCACCGAAAGCCCGGCAAGCGTGACGATGAAGGCCGGGATGCCCTCATAAGCGACGAAGTAACCCTGAAGCGCGCCAAGCAAGGCGCCCAGCGCAAGCATGGCGAGGATGACCAGCGGCCATGGCAGGCCCAGCTGCAGCAATGTCGCCGACAAGGTTGCCACTAGTGCCAGCACGGAGCCGACCGAAAGGTCGATGCCGCCCGTAGTGATGACGAATGTCATCGCCGCGGCGACGATCAGCAATGGTGCCGACTGACGCAGGATGTTCAGCAGATTGGGCGACGTCAGAAAGGCGTCCGTCGCCACCGAAAAGATGACGCTAACGACAAGAAAGAACAGCGCGATCGACACGACACTGCCATTGGCAAGCACCGCATCTCGCCACGTGCCTTCGCGGACCCTTTGAGACTGAGCGGAGTGGGTCAGGTCGCTCATGCCGGCGCTCCATCGCGATAGGCGCTGGTGGCCGAACGAGCGTTGAACTTGCGGCCCACGATCAGGTTGACGACATCTTCGATATTGGTTTCGCCGATCAGCCGCTCGGCGACGTTGCGTCCTTCGTACATGACCTGGATGCGGTCGCATACGAGGAATAGATCCTGAAGGCGGTGGGTGATCAGAATGACGCTGACGCCGCGCGCGCTCACGGCGCGGATCAGGTCCAGCACAGCCTCGACCTCGGCGACGGCAAGCGCTGCCGTCGGCTCATCCATAATCAGCACGGACGGCTCGAACGAGGCGGCGCGGCCGATCGCGATCGACTGTCGCTGTCCGCCGGACAGGTTTTCGACCTTAAGCCGCGTGTCGGCGATGACGATGCCGAGACGGTCGAGCATCTGGCGCGTTTGCTCGTGCATGCGCTTCTTGTCGAGAAAGGAAATGCCGGCGATGCGGCGGCGCGGCTCGCGGCCGAGAAAGAGATTGCCGGCGACGTCGACCGTGTCGCAGAGCGACAGATCCTGATAGACCATCTCGACGCGCGCTGCACGCGCCTCCGCTGGCGAGCTGAAGGTCACCGGCATGCCATCGATCTCGATCGTGCCGGCATCGGGAACCACCGCCCCCGACAGCACCTTGCTCAACGTCGACTTTCCCGCGCCATTGTCGCCGACAAGCCCCAGGACCTCGCCCGGCTTCAGCACCAGCGACACGTCATCAAGCGTCTGAATGGCGTTGTAGCGCTTTGAGATGCCGCTCATCCGCACCCGATAGGTCTCGCTACTGCTCATCTTCGATCCACGGGCTTTGCCAAGCGTCCGCGGCGTAGCCTCAAGCGGCGCCGCGGACCGGTCATCGACGGAGTTTACTGGAACATCGCGCGAAATTTGTCGACGTTGTCCTTGGTCACGATCGTCACCGGAATATTGATGATCGGCTCGACCGTTTCGCCCTTCTTGAGCTTGGTCAATGCTTCGACAGCGGCCTTGCCTTCACCGGCCGGATCCTGCTGGACGACCGCAACCACCCAACCATCGTCAATGCCCTGAATGACCTGCTTGGTCAGGTCCCAGCCGAACACCTTGACGTCGCCGGTGCGGCCTTGGCTGGTTACGGCCGAAACAGCGCCGAGCAGAGCCGGCTCGCCGGTCGCGTATAGCGTCGTCATGTCCGTATTGGCGGTCATCAAATTTTCCGAAGCGCTCATCGCGGTCTCCTGGACATTCTGGCCGTCGACCGTGTCGAGGAAGGTGATCGCCAGGCCGCTGTCAGTGACCGCCTTCTTGAAGCCGTCGAGCCGCTGGTTCTGGATGAACGAATTGAGCGCGCCGACGATACCGATCTTGGCAGTGCCGCCCATCTCCGACTTCACATAGTCGGCGTAGAATTTGCCGATATCCTCGCCGGCCTTGGCGTTGTCGACGCCAATGAACGCAACGTTGTCGCCGTCGGGAATCTGCGCGTCGATGGCGATCACGGGGATGCCGGCCGCCTTCGCGGCGGTGATTGCAGGCTTGACGCCGTTTACGTCGATGGCGACCAGAATGATGCCGTCGACTTTCTGTGTGATGTAGTTCTCGATCGCGTCATTTTGCGCGCTCGGCACATTGTTGGCATTGAAGATGACCAGCTTGGCGCCTGCGGCGTCGGCTGCCTTCTGCGCGCCCTCATTGATCTGGTTGAAGAACAGGGCCTGCTGGTTGATGTTGACGAGAGCGAACGTATCGGCGAACGCCGATCCCATCGCTGTCGAGCAAATGGCGATGAGGGCGGCGCAACGGAAGAGAAGTGTGAACGGACTCATTTACGGTTCCCCTTGCTTGCGGGCCAAACCTGTTCGGCTGGACCCATTGGTGCTACAGGCACGAGGCAAACATTCAAGAGACTTGAATATTTGTCAACGAATTTGATCTCTGAGCGCCCGTCAGAAGGTCGCTGGCGTGTTGACCCAGAAAATGCTGGCTCTCTCCTTGCCGATGTTGCGGTAATGGTGCGGCAGCTCCGACCTGAACACGAACGCATCTCCGGTGGCGAGATCATGGCTCTTGCCATCGACGATCAGCTTGATACGGCCGGCGAGCACATAGCCGACTTCTTCGCCGACATGCTGGATGGGACCTTCGCTCTCGCCGTCCGCCTCGATATGATGGATATTGCACTGCAGCAGGTGACCGGGCGAATACGGAATAATGCGCTCAAGCGAAATTCCTTCGCCGCGCCTCAGCGCGTCGAGCGAGATCAGTGGCCGCGCGCCTGCGCGGAACACGATCGCCTCGTCGTCGTCGACCTGTTCGAACATCCAGCCGATATTGATCTCCAGAACTTCGACCAGGCGGTGAAGCATGGGCAGGGATGGCGAAGCCTTGCCGTTCTCGATCTTGGACAAAAGGCTTTCAGAGCAGTTCGCAGCTGTCGCCAGCGCCTTCAGCGTCATGCCCCGTGTCTGCCGGGCGAGGCGCAACCGCGTTCCAAGCCGCGCGGCATTTACGGTGGCGTCCATTTCGGACTCCGGCCGTCGCCGATCGATTTTGTTCATCCGTTCGCCAACCATTCAACAGTCATGGGACAACTGTCGCGCGAGCAAAAGACAGCGGCGACCGATTTGCAAGTGATGATTTGTCAATTTCGACGCTGCAGTGCCTCGACCAGGTTTTGATAGCACGGATAAAGCAACTCAGCGTCAAACACCCGCCCTCTATAGCGACATCGGCCGTCCCCCGATCAACCCAGCGCCGACTGGAACAAAAAGCGTTCCTGCGTTGTTCTCCAACCGACCCGATGTTCGAAGGGGCTGGTTCATACGCCGGCCAGGGGCAATCCTCGCGGCAGGCGCTTGGCAGGCACGCGAAGAAGGGATGGCGAGGCAGATGGATCCTGACGATCTCAACGCAGAACGGATCGTCACTGTGTTCGGCGGGACAGGCTTTCTCGGGCGCCGGATCGTGAAGCGGCTCCTTGAAAAGGGTTTCACGGTCCGCGCCGCATCCCGCCACCCGGCTCGTGTGGGCCCGGTGTTTTCTTCGACTGCAAGGATGCCCGAAGCCGTCGAGGCGGATATATTGGATGCGTCCTCGATCGGCTCGGCCATTGCCGGATCACAGGCCATCGTGAATGCCGTCAGTCTCTATGTCGAGCAGGGCGCCCAGACGTTTGAGCGCGTGCATGTGGAAGCCGCAGCTGATCTTGCCGCCGCGTCGCGCGCTGGCGAGGTCGACCGGTTCGTCCAGATTTCGGGGATCGGCTCCGATCCCCAATCGGATTCGAATTATATCAGGGCACGTGGGCGCGGAGAAGAGGCGGTGGCGAGCGCATTTCCCGGCGCCATCATTGTGCGTCCCGCCGTCATGACAGGACCTGACGACGTTTTCCTCACGACCATTGTCAGGCTGATACGTCTCCTGCCGGTCTATCCGCTGTTCGGCGATGGTGGCACACGGCTTCAGCCGGTCTATGTGGAAGACGTCGCAGACGCAGTCGGCCGGCTGATCGACGGACGAAACAACAAGGGCTCATCCATATTCGAATTCGGTGGCCCGCGCATCTACACCTATAAGGAACTGCTGCGGGAAATCGCCCGACAGCTCGGTACGCACATCAGGCTGATGCCGGTGCCGTTTGCGGCGTGGGACGCCTTGGCCGGCGTCGCGGAACTCCTTCCGGCCGCGCCCCTAACGCGCAACCAGGTCGATCTTATGCGGCACGACAATGTCGCAGCAATCGGCGCGCCGGGCCTGAAGGAACTCGACATCGCGCCGCGGGACATCGAGGAGGTGATCCGCTTGATCGAACGGCGCGCGTGACGCTGCTCGGGCTCGTCACCTGCTTAGCAAGACTCTACGATCCTGACGGGAACCTATCGCCATGCGGCGGGTTGGTCGAGCTTGAGCCAATGAAGAAGAAGGAAAAGGACTATGGCCAGATGCGATCAATGCGGGAATGACTACGACAAGGCTTTCGAAGTGAAGCTGGCTGAGGAAACCTATACGTTCGACAGCTTCGAATGCGCGATCCAGAAGCTTGCGCCGCTCTGTCCGCATTGCGGATGCCGGATCATCGGACATGGCGTCGAACAAGATGACATCATCTACTGCTGCGCACATTGCGCCGCGGAGGAAGGTGCAAGCGCACTGACCGATCGCGCACCTTGATGCAACGCTACCAGGGTCATGGCCCCATGAGCCAGGAACACCGCTCGACACGGGCTTATTGGCAAGATGGAACCGTGCTAGCAAAGTCGTGACCAGCGAAAGCAACAAAAGGTCGGTTTGGCCGTTCTGATCAGCCGCATTTGCGGCGGGGCATTCGAAGACATGACTACGCCGCAAATCCTGTCGTTCGCCGTTATCTTCGTGATGATGGCGGCGCTCGTATGGGGCCGGTATCGATATGATCTGGTCGCAGCTGCGGCACTGTTGCTTTCACTCGCGGTTGGCATCGTGCCTTTTGACGAAGCCTTCAGCGGGTTCAGCGACGACATCGTGATCATTGTCGGCAGTGCCTTGCTGGTGAGCGCAGGCATAGCCCGCTCGGGCATCATGGAAGTTACCATCAAGCGCTTTGCTCCCAACCTGTCGGCTGTTCGGTCGCAACTGGCGCTGCTGGTGATCGTGGTTACGATCCTGTCTGCGTTTGTAAAGAATATCGGTGCGCTCGCCATCATGATCCCGATCGCCTTCCAGTTCGCGCGCCGGTCGAGCGTTTCACCCTCGATATTCCTGATGCCTATGGCCTTCGGGTCACTGCTCGGTGGACTCATGACGCAGGTGGGGACATCTCCCAATGTCGTTGTGTCCCGTGTGCGGGAGGAACTGACCGGCACCGCCTTCACAATGTTCGACTTTACACCTGTTGGAGCCGCGCTGGCCGCCGCCGGAACGATCTTCCTGGTGTTTTTCTATTGGCTGTTACCGGTGCGCGAAAAGCTGGGCGGGTCGGTGAATGAAGCCATCAACATCAAGAATTACCTGACAGAGGCCCGAATTGTCCGCGATTCGACGGTGCTTGGAAAAACCGTCGCAGACCTCATCAAGCTTTCCGGCGGCGATGCTGTCGTGACGTCGATCCTGCGCAACCGGACTATGCGGATGACGCCACTGCCCGACGTTGTCCTCAAAGTGAACGACATTCTGCTGCTTGAGGGCGACCCAGGGGCGCTGGATCGCCTTGTCTCCCAGGGCAAACTCAGCGTTACGGGCAACAGGGCCAGAGGGGACGACACGACCAGCGAGATGGTCGCTATCGAAGCCGTCATCGGTGAAAGCTCCCCTTTGATCGGCTGGACAGCCCAGCGCCTTGCCCTCTACCACCGCTTCAATGTCAACCTCCTGGCTGTCAGCCGTCACGGCGAGCGCCTCGACCGCAGGCTGGCCGAAGTCCAGCTAAGGCTCGGCGACGTCGTCGTGCTGCAGGGCAATGCAGCGACGATACCCGAGATATTGCGCGAACTCGGCTGCCTGCCGCTGGCAGAAAGGGCTATCCTGCTTGGTAGCGTCCGTAAGGGTATCGTGCCGGTAACCATCCTTGCTCTCGCTATGGTGGCGACTGCGTTCGGGCTGCTACCGGTCTCCGTTGCTTTCTTTGCGGCCGCGGTCGGGATGGTGCTTCTCAAGGTCATCCCGGTCCGGGAGGTCTACCAATCGCTGGATGGTCCAATCCTCGTCATGCTCGCCGTTCTCATCCCGGTGAGCGATTCGCTACGCAGTACAGGGGCGACAGAAGTGGTTGCCGGCGAGCTCGCCAAACTGGGGACCATTCTTCCGGCGCCCGGCGCACTGATGCTCATCCTTGTCGCCGCCATGGCCGTTACGCCATTCCTCAACAATGCCGCCACCGTTCTGGTCATGGCGCCTATCGCCGCCGAGTTTGCCGGCGATCTCGGCTACAGGCCGGAAGCATTTCTGATGGCGGTCGCCATTGGCGCCGGCTGCGATTTTCTCACCCCGATCGGCCACCAGTGCAACACGCTCGTCATGGGGCCGGGCGGCTACCGTTTCAGCGATTATCCACGTCTGGGACTGCCGCTATCGTTCCTCGTCGTCATTGTTGCTGTGCCGATGCTAATGATCGTATGGCCAATGAACTGATATGCGATGGACGGACCAATCCGGCTCGAACTTTCGCCGGCCGGCGAAAACTGTCGCATCACTAACGTGCTCAACTGTCGCATTATTAAACGGCTGCTACACATGTGTCCGGAACGGACCCTGTGAGCGATGGCTGGGGTTCCTGGATGCTTTTCGAACTTTTTGTCTCGCACCTCCAGCCGAATTGCGAGCGTTTGTGAAAGAGATCAGGATATCTGAACACGCTATGGGACAACCTTGATTGACGCATTGGCTCTCTAGATTCCCTCAGCGGTTCACGACAGAGAGGTCCAATTGGGCTGTCGCGTTTGCCAGCTCTCGGGGGTTCGAGCCGGAAGACCGCTACATCGCGAGGCTTACTATGGAAGAGGCGTTATTCTACTATCGGCGACGTGCGACTTATTCGAAAATTTTCCATTTATAGGGATAGAAGGTTGGTCGATTGCTTAGATGCCCGAAGTCGTCATCGAACGTCCTTAGTGTACATCTTATATATGCTCCTCGTTATCCTCAAAAGAGGCCGAGCGTTTGCAGCAGACTTTCGAATGTGACCTTTGGTTTCTTACCTGTTTGCCCATCCGGGTACATGTAGTCTTCGGACGACTGCTTGCGTATGTTGCTCGGGCTATACCCGAACTGCTGCGTGAAAGCTCGACTGAAATTCGCCGCTGAATCAAAGCCGATTGCTAGACCAACTTCGGCGACCTTTCGGGTGTCGGAAGGATCGGCTAACATTGCATGAGCTGCGGATAGACGTCGTCGACGAATGTAATTCGCAACGCCGCCGGACGTTTCGAAAAGCTCATAGAGCCGTGTCCTCGAGGTCGCCAGTTCCCGGGCGAGAGCATCCGGTGTCAGGTCGGGCGAGGCAAGATTGCTCGAAATGAAGCGTCTCGCCCGCGTCATCAATCCGATTTGTGAGATCTGATCGTTGCCGTCATCACGATCCACCAAAGGTGTAACCGCGTCGAATACCATTTTCCGCAAACGGTCCTTGATTCTAGGAAGGTCGTCTTGCGTGAAGCGATCGAGATTGGCTTCAACGCTTGACACAAGATCGATCAGCAGTTTGGCCCGGTGTCCACCCAAAACGACGTTGTTGCTCGCCGCCGGCAAGCTACCTCCATCGGCAAACAGATCGACGGGAACGATCAGGCTGATCGACTCCGTTGCCAGCGCCCGCCCGCTAAACGGATGCCCGAGCGAGCGGATTTCAATCATGCCCGGTTCATTTTGCGCGACACGTCCGTCAACTCCGGTCCAGGTGCGACCGGCGCGGAGAACGGTGATCTGCCAATGGTCAATTGGACTGAACCGCACCGCGTCTGGCGAGCGTTCGTAACTGAAGGCCGGAACGGTTTGTTGCAACAAAAGCATGCCGCCCAGATTCCACACCGCCTGCTGGACGACAAATCCATCCTCGGGATCCACATTGTTCGGCAGGCGCGAATCCATCAATACCGCCATATGCTCCCGCCAGGCAGCAAACTGCTGGATTGGTGGAAGGATTTCCGTCTCAAAGCGCAACGACGTCAGGACGGCCTTCTCCACCTCATCCTCGCCGAGTGGATCCTGCGACATGCGCGGCCAGCGGCGACGTTCGACAGATGTCGGCTCCCTGTCGTTAGGTGGGACCGTCTTATCCGACATCACTGCCTCCAGCCACGACCCGGAAGGCCGCGACGTCGCGCTGCTTCAGGAGATATGCCACCGTCATCGCCATGGAGAGGAACTGACCGACCGCATAGACAACATTCCGACCCTGCCAGCTTGTATGGAAAAACGACATGAAGGGGAAGCTTGCGATGGAAATGATAAGCGCCGCTCTCAAACCTCCTTCTTGCCGTAAAAATAGCGCGCGCCGATCCAGGTCAGGCAAAAGGAATAGATAATGATGGTATTGCCGATGGCGGCAGGCCAGAAGGCACCTTCATTACCCTGAATGGAAAGAACGATCCCTCCGATAAAGGTCAGAAATACTGACGTGAGCCGAATCCGGGAAGGCACGAAATCACGACAGGTCACGGCAACCGTAGCCAAGATTACACAGACAGTCATGGAATTCAGTAATATAACGACGATAACGTCAGAAATCCATCTGCAGCAACCTCACGTCACCTCCGAAGTGTATTGTTTATAAGATAAACAAAATCATTAGATACATTTAAGGCTCACTGTTTGTAGAGTAGTTAATTTTATCGCACCAAGTCAACAAAGCTAACCCTTAGCGGCTCGATCCTGAACCGGCCATGAATGGGTTTCTTGGCTCGCTTCGAGATAAAGACCTTTGGCAGCATCGCGGCTTCATCAGAATGATCGATGAAAAGGTTTCGGCCGGAGGCGATGGTGCGGTCGAGCGGGTCAGCTGCAAAAATGGACGCTTTGAAAAGTTTCCGGATTCCCTGATATCGCAACGTAGGAACCGGGGAGGTATTGGAAATCATCAGATTCACTTCAGGAAGAAAACCTGAAGTCTCAGTGCATTTAGACATCTACATGTCTTCCTTTTGGCACTGATGGTTTTTATGAATGAGGGCTCCCGTGAGTATCGCATTTCAGTCTGCAAAGTTGCAATCTGATCTTTCCTCGCAACGGAGGGTACTTGTCGCAGGCGGGGCCGGCTTTCTCGGATCACATCTGTGCGAACGTCTTTTGCAAGACGGCCATTCTGTTATCTGCGTAGACAATTTTTCCACGGGGCGGCTAGAGAATTTGCGCCACCTCCTGAACTACGACACGTTCAGCTTTGTGCGCCACGATATCGTGGAACGGCTCGATCTGCCGGTCAACGAGATCTACAATCTCGCCTGCCCGGCTTCACCGCCGCACTATCAGGCCGACCCGGTCCATACGATGAAGACGAGCGTGATCGGGTCGCTCAATCTTCTGGAACTGGCAGCACATTACCAGGCGCGGATTTTCCAGGCTTCGACCTCGGAAGTCTACGGCGATCCCCATGTGCATCCGCAGCCCGAAAGCTATTGGGGCAATGTCAATTCCTTCGGTCCGCGCTCTTGTTATGACGAAGGAAAGCGCTCTGCCGAGACTCTGTTCTACGATTTTCATCAGCAATACGGCGTCGACATCCGTATCGTGCGCATCTTCAACACCTATGGTCCGCGCATGCGCCCGGATGACGGCCGGGTCGTTTCCAACTTCATCGTGCAGGCGCTCAAGGGCGAGGACATCACCGTTTACGGCGACGGGTCGCAGACCCGTTCCTTCTGTTACGTGGACGATCTGATCGAAGGCTTCTACCGGCTCATGTACAGCCCTCAGGCGATCCACACGCCTGTCAACATCGGCAATCCCGGCGAATTTACAGTCGGTGAGTTGGCCGAGCAGATCGTGGGAATGACCGGCTCGAGCTCCAAAGTCGTCTATCACCCGTTGCCCGTGGACGATCCGCGCCAGCGTCGGCCCGACATCACAGTGGCCCAGAGAGAACTTGGATGGAAGCCGACCGTGGCGTTGGCCGATGGGCTGAAGTCGACGATCGCTTATTTCGAACGGCAGTTGAGGAAGCCCTCCGGAAAGCTGGCGGAGGCCGCCTGATGTCCGGCAAGAACGTACTTGTCGTTGGTGGCGCCGGCTTTATCGGCAGCCATACAGCCAAGCTTTTGGCCAGGCAGAGTTATGATCCGATTGTCTACGACAATCTATCCACGGGTCACCGGTCAGCCGTCCGATGGGGCGCCTTCGTTGAAGGCAACATCCTTGACTCGGAGCGGTTGACCCACGTCATGGATGAGTATCGCCCTATCGGGGTGATCCATTTTGCTGCATCGGCCTATGTCGGCGAATCCGTAGAGAAACCGGCAAAATATTATCAGAACAACGTCAACGGGACCCAATCGCTGCTGGACGCCTGCCAGAGAAGCGGAACGCGCAATATCATCTTCTCGTCAAGCTGCGCCACCTATGGCATTCCGGATCGCTTGCCGATCCGCGAAGGCGAGAGCCAGCGCCCGATCAATCCTTATGGACGCACGAAGCTCATCGCGGAGCAAATGCTTGCCGATTATTCGGCTGCCTATGCGCTGCGCTACGTGGCGCTGCGTTATTTCAACGCGTCCGGCGCGGATATCGACGGGGAAATCGGCGAAACCCACGATCCAGAAACGCATCTCATTCCGCGAGCCATGATGGCCGCTGCAGGCAGGATCGATTTTCTCGAAGTCTATGGCCAGGATTACGATACGCCCGACGGCACCTGCATTCGCGACTATATTCATGTCGCGGATCTGGCGCGCGCGCATGTGCTGGCACTCGAACATCTGATCAACTGCGGTGGCAATCTGGCCGTCAATCTTGGCAGCGGGCGTGGTACATCCATTAAGGAAATTCTCGAAGCGATCAGCCGGCTGACAGGTCGTAACGTGCCGGTCGAGATGCGCGCTCGTCGTGCGGGCGATCCTCCGGTGCTTTATGCCGATCCGGCGCTCGCTGCCGAAAAACTTGGCTTTCAGGCGCTCTATTCCGATCTCGATACGATAATTCGCACAGCGGCTCCCTTCTTCGGGCTCGAGGTGCGCTCATGAGAACGCCGCGCATCGCGCTGTCTGTTGACAGGGAAGAACCCCTGATGGTGCCGGTCTTCACCGGCCGAAAGCGCGTCGAGTACATTATGGGTGCGGTTTTGTGGGCGATGGCCGTCGCATTCTTCTGGCAATGGTGGGTTTTCGAAGCCACCCACACCAACATGGTCGGCTCAATTCTGGTGACGGCGCTTCTGGCGTGGATAACGCTTTTGCCAGTCTACTTCATCACCATTTTCTTCAATGCACGCCGGCCGCACGGACGGCTGCGTATTTCCGCAGGAAGTCGCGTGGCCATGGTGGTCACCAAGGCTCCATCAGAACCTTTTGAGGTGGTGGCCGAAACCTTGCGGGCCATGTTAGCCCAGAACGTGCCTCACGACACATGGCTGGCCGATGAGGATCCATCGCCCGCAACGCTCGCATGGTGCCGCGAACATGGCGTATTCGTTTCCACCCGCAAAAGTCGCGCCGATTACCATCGCCAGTCCTGGCCTCGCCGCACACGCTGCAAGGAAGGCAACCTGGCTTTCTTCTACGATCATTATGGCTACGACCGATATGATTTTGTGTCGCAGCTCGATGCCGATCATGTTCCCGAACCGGACTACCTATATAATATGTTGCGGCCTTTTGCCGACCCGACAATCGGTTACGTTTCCGCGCCCAGCATTTGCGATCGCAATGCACATGAAAGCTGGTCCGCGCGGGGCCGCCTCTACATCGAAGCGAGCATGCATGGGTCACTGCAAGCCGGATACAATAATGGCTTCGCGCCCGTATGCATCGGATCGCACTATGCGGTGCGCACGGCGGCATTGAAGGAAATCGGTGGGCTGGGGCCAGAACTCGCCGAGGATCATTCCACAACGCTCTTCATGAATGCCCATGGCTGGCGAGGGGCTCACGCGCTTGATGCCATCGCCCATGGCGACGGCCCACGGACGTTTGTCGATCTTGTAACGCAGGAGTTCCAGTGGTCGCGGAGCCTGGTGACGATCCTGTTGCAATACTCACCAAAACTGATCGGACATTTGCCGCTGCGTTTGAAGGTTCAATTCCTGTTTTCGCAGTTCTGGTACCCGCTTTACGCCTTCTTTCTTGCTCTGACATTCCTGTTGCCCGTGATCGTGCTGGTCCAGGGCGATAATTTCATCAACGTCACTTACCCGGAGTTTCTGCTCCATTTCATGCCGCAGTCGCTTATGATCCTGCTTCTGGCATTCTGGTGGCGGTCGAGTCGCACATTTCGGCCTATCGACGGCAAGATTTTTAGTTGGGAAGCGATGCTGTTTTTGCTGGCGCGCTGGCCGTGGGTTCTGGCTGGAACCTTTGCCGCGTTTCGTGACTGGATGACCGGATCCTTTGTTGATTTTCGCGTCACGCCAAAAGGCACGCCCGAAGTCGATCCGCTACCGTTTCGCGTGCTGGCGCCGTATGCCTTCGTGGTCCTGATCTCCATTCTGCCGGTCGTGTTCGTGCAGGATGCGTATCAAACGCGCGGCTTTTTCGTCTTCGCCATCATCAATGCATGCTTTTACTTGCTGCTGATTTTCATGATCTTGCTGCAGCATGGCAGGGAGAATGACGTGCGGATGAAAAGTCGCGCCTATCGCCCCGCGCTGGCAAGCAGTTTCATGGCCCTTTTGATGGTTACCAGCTTCGCCACGGTCGAGCGTGGACGCGACGGCATCGAGGCGCTCGCCTGGGGAACCAAAAGCTTTTCCCTGTTCGACGACAGCTTCTCAATTGCCGGGGCAGGCGTCGGTGGTCGCGCTGTTCACAAAACCATCTTCAATCCACGTTGGCGCACCAATGCTCCCAGCAATTCGGGCGCCGCTCATCTCGAGATGGCAGGAGGTTCCGGTGGCACTTTCTAAATCTGAAAGGGCTCTATTGCTGTCAGGTTTCCGGATGCTGACAGCAGTCGCTTGGGCAGTGTCCTGCATTGCTGCACCGGCCTTTGCCTCTTCCTCACAGGTTTCCGTTCTGCCGGAAGGGGCACGTCGCATGACAGCAGGCGAAATCTACGATCTCTATAGAGACAAGAGCTGGCAGTGGGACAGCGGAGCCGGACGAATGGTGGGCGCGGACCGGCAATTTTCGGCATGGACCGACGGTGAGACGGGCAAATCCTGGGCGGAAGGCCGCTGGATCATCACCGAGACAGGTTGGATGTGTCTCAACGCGACATGGCATTCCGAACAGGGTGTATTTCCCGCCAAGACCTGCTTTTCGCATCGCATCGATAATGGAACGATCTATCAGAAGCGCGAGCCCGGTGGTGAGTGGTATGCGTTCCGTAACGCCGAGGTCCACCAAGACGACGAGGCCAGCAAGCTGGTGTCCACCGATCTGGTTTCCCGTCAACTCGATGCCATCAAAGCCGCGCTTGGTGCGGCACAGCAATCTGAACAGTAAGAAAGGGAGGGGGCCTTGAAAAGTCTCTTTAAACTATCAGCAGCCTTGCTTTGCAGCGCATGCATTTCCGGTGGTGTCTATGCAGCCAGCGGCGTGTCGGGAGCGAGTGTCGACAGCCGCAATCAGTTTCGGGACAAGCGTCCCATCATCACGGCTGACTCCGTAACCCCCGGCGCCTACGATCCGCACGCGGATTATACCAACGATTCCAACTCAAAAATCGAACACCTTTTTCTTCCCTGGGAAGATGTGGATCTGGCAACGCTCAGCGCCGCAGATGCCTATGCGCGTGAGCGTGGACGTTCCCTGTTGATCACGGTCGAGCCGTGGTCCTGGGCGCGGGACTGGCGTGTAGGTCCTGAGGATTTGCTCGCCGGGATTTTGGGCGGGCGCTACGATGCCAATATGTCAGCGGTCTGCTCTGCGGCGGCGCAGCTGAAAAGCCCCGTCACTATCCGCTGGGCGCAGGAAATGGAAGATAATGACGGGCAATTCACCTGGGCTTTCTGGAAGCCTGAAGGTTATGTGAACGCCTACAGGCATGTCATCGACATATGCCGCAAGCATCTTCCGTCGGCCCAATACATGTGGTCACCGAAAGGAGAAGAAGGACTGGAAGCCTTCTATCCTGGCGACAAGTATGTCGACATTATCGGTCTGTCCGTCTTTGGCTATCAGCCCTATGACAAGCTGGAGGTCGGTCGTGATACGACTTTTGTGGAGCGCACAAAGCCGGGTTATGACCGTGTGACGGGCTTCGGCAAACCAATCGCCATTGCGGAGCTTGGCTACGAAGGTAACGACGAATATGCTCGTGACTGGGCCGCGGAAGCAAACAAGCCGCATGCCGAGTTCCCGGACATGACAGCCGTTGTCTACTTCAACGATCTTGAAGTCTATCCATGGCCGAGAAATGTCGGCCGGCCCGATTGGCGCGTGGCCAACCATCCGCTGGACTGATCCAAGTCGTTCGACAGAGTGGTTCGGCTTTCACCAGATGGCCGAACCGCTCCATCCCTTTATTTCTATGCGGTTCCAACGCAGGACTCTTACGCAGTCTTACTGGAATTGCCTTGGTGGAGAGGAAGTAAAATGTTTTCGATCCGTTCGATTATCTCAAGTGCGGTGCTGTTTGTGTTCTTGCTTGCAGGCAATGCCTACGCCGCTCCCAAACAACCGGCGGGCGACGCTATAGAAAAACGCGCCGCTGCCGCGACGCCGATGAAGGTCTCAGCGGTTGAAAAGCTCTATGCCGGCCGCACCTGGAAATGGCAAAACGGCGGTGGGTTCTATTCTGCGGAGACAACTGCTCGCGGGCTGTTCTCTGCAAATAGGAAGCCGTTCGCCGCTTGGTCGCGCAAACGGGCAGCATGGTCGTATGCGGAGGGAAACTGGTATGCGACCAATGGGGGCAAGCTCTGCATGCGCGCTCTCTGGACCAGCAAAGTAGCGAAAGGGAGTCTGGCAAGAAGCGGTGCAATCACATGTTTCCTGCACCGTGAAAAACATGGCGTCGTTTATCAGAAGCCTTTCATCGGTGGGAAATGGTATGTCTTTCGTCACAATCCCGCTCGCCGGGACGATGAGGCGCGCAAACTGGTCAAAGGAAATCGGGTAAGCAAAGAAGTTTCGCACCTTAAGGCGAATTCTCGATAACCGCGCAAAAACGGAGCCGCCGCGGCTTCAGGCGCGGCGGCTTCTGTCAAAACCAGGTCCAACATTAAACGCCTGGCTGATTCGAGACCCTCCGAGTGTAGCAACGCGCTTTCTGACCAAAGCCGCTCGGAGTGCAGACATAGGTGTTGCTGTTCAAGTACCGGGATGCTGATATCTTAACGACCTTGCCGACGGGTTTCTTATTGTAGCGAACATCGTTGTTAACTCGATATTTGACAAGGTACACGGACCGTGTCTCTCCCTCTGGCTTACGCATTTCGCCTGCTTGCGCGTTTGCGCCGAGAGCCACGGAAACAGAAAGCCCGATCGCTGCAATCGCCACTCTTCTAAAACGGTTCCGATGCGCAGTAGAAAACGTCATGTGCTAGCCTCCAATGTTATTGTTCTGGAGTGCGTTGTACCCAAAGGACTTTAGGTTCTGGTTTGAACTATCTTGATAAATTTAGACAAAATGTCGCATTCCTCATGCCTCAAGTGGGGCGATTTGACCAAAATGAGGCCGGCGGCGCGTCCGCCGATGGATGCGAAATTCCACTTCGCCCCTGCGGAACCCGCAGCTCAAGCTTGCCGACGCGGGTGAAAAGGGTGCGGCCGTAATAACCCGAGCGGTAGCCGAGCCGCTCCAGCGTCCACTCGCCCTTCGAGGCACTCAGCACTCGCTATCCTACGGCGAAGTCGCAGAGCATCTTTTATGGGGACAGTGGCAGTGGGCTCAAAGGTGGCGGGCAAAGTCGCATAAGATGCAAGTGGAACTCACGGCGACGTGTGCCGGGGTCGCCCCATCATAACCAGCCCAAAGAGAAGATCTGACCCCTTTCATCACTCTTTCCTTCGCGGCCGCCCAACGGCAGGCCGTGGCCCAAGGCCGTCACAGAAAGCTACCTAACCCGCTTCACGATGTTCGAATTTACACCTGTTGGAGCCGCGCTGGCCGCCGCCGGAACGATCTTCCTGGTGTTTTTCTATTGGCTGTTACCGGTGCGCGAAAAGCTGGGCGGGTCGGTGAATGAAGCCATCAACATCAAGAATTACCTGACAGAGGCCCGAATTGTCCGCGATTCGACGGTGCTTGGAAAAACCGTCGCAGACCTCATCAAGCTTTCCGGCGGCGATGCTGTCGTGACGTCGATCCTGCGCAACCGGACTATGCGGATGACGCCACTGCCCGACGTTGTCCTCAAAGTGAACGACATTCTGCTGCTTGAGGGCGACCCAGGGGCGCTGGATCGCCTTGTCTCCCAGGGCAAACTCAGCGTTACGGGCAACAGGGCCAGAGGGGACGACACGACCAGCGAGATGGTCGCTATCGAAGCCGTCATCGGTGAAAGCTCCCCTTTGATCGGCTGGACAGCCCAGCGCCTTGCCCTCTACCACCGCTTCAATGTCAACCTCCTGGCTGTCAGCCGTCACGGCGAGCGCCTCGACCGCAGGCTGGCCGAAGTCCAGCTAAGGCTCGGCGACGTCGTCGTGCTGCAGGGCAATGCAGCGACGATACCCGAGATATTGCGCGAACTCGGCTGCCTGCCGCTGGCAGAAAGGGCTATCCTGCTTGGTAGCGTCCGTAAGGGTATCGTGCCGGTAACCATCCTTGCTCTCGCTATGGTGGCGACTGCGTTCGGGCTGCTACCGGTCTCCGTTGCTTTCTTTGCGGCCGCGGTCGGGATGGTGCTTCTCAAGGTCATCCCGGTCCGGGAGGTCTACCAATCGCTGGATGGTCCAATCCTCGTCATGCTCGCCGTTCTCATCCCGGTGAGCGATTCGCTACGCAGTACAGGGGCGACAGAAGTGGTTGCCGGCGAGCTCGCCAAACTGGGGACCATTCTTCCGGCGCCCGGCGCACTGATGCTCATCCTTGTCGCCGCCATGGCCGTTACGCCATTCCTCAACAATGCCGCCACCGTTCTGGTCATGGCGCCTATCGCCGCCGAGTTTGCCGGCGATCTCGGCTACAGGCCGGAAGCATTTCTGATGGCGGTCGCCATTGGCGCCGGCTGCGATTTTCTCACCCCGATCGGCCACCAGTGCAACACGCTCGTCATGGGGCCGGGCGGCTACCGTTTCAGCGATTATCCACGTCTGGGACTGCCGCTATCGTTCCTCGTCGTCATTGTTGCTGTGCCGATGCTAATGATCGTATGGCCGATGAACTAATATGCGATGGACGGATCAATCCGGCTCGAACTTTCGCCGGCCGGCGAAAAACAACCCCTCGCTGCCGATTCGAGAAAGCTGGCACATCAGCACAGCGAACATGGACCCCGCTTATATGATGGGCCATGCTTTGGTATTCCCGATCGCCGGCGACGGATTGTTAACCACACCGGAAGCACAACACTGCCAGAGGTGTGCCTGACCGATCAAATGGCGTGATGACCATATCTCGATAGAGGGTAGTCACCCGAGCGCAAGCGGTTACAATTAGCGATCAGATCAGTTATCAACCGAACACAGGCGCTAGTGGCCAATCGACTGAAAAAATTTCTGGCCCTGACGGCCGCACAACGCAGGACAGTGATCGCTGCAATGTTGTTGTTACCATTCACTGCAATGATATTGCAGATGTTTGGTTTCCGACGGGCAAGAATTATACTGATCTGGATTTGCGATCTTCGAAGCGTGAGAGGGGTTGCAACCCCGTCGCTCACGCTTCGTGAATCACCGCCGCCCTCAAACGTTCAGGTTGCGGTTTGCAACCCCGACCGGCTTCACTCAATGGTTGGCGGGACCGATTCTTATGGACAGGCACAAGAGACCGCTCGTCTGGTATCCATTGCCGCGTATCGTGGTTCATATTCCGGCAACTGCCTGAAGCGCTCCATGACGCTTTGGTTTTTGCTGCGGCGGCAAGGCATCGAAGGAGAACTGCGCATCGGCACGCGCAAGGCTGATGGCAAATTTGAAGCCCATGCCTGGGTCGAATACCGGGGCAAGGTTCTTAACGATACGGTCGATGTTGGCGAGCGCTTTGCCGCATTCAAGCGCAATTTTGGTTGATGCCATGGGGATGATATGAGCGGCATCGCCGGGATAATTCATTTTGACGGTAAGCCGGTGGAGCCCGGGTTAGTGGAAAAAATGACCACGGCTATGGCGCACCGGGGCCCGGATGGCACCGGCCACTGGGTGCAGGGCTCCATCGGGCTCGGTCAATGCATGCTTCGCACCACGCCAGAGTCGCTGGAAGAAACCCAGCCGCTGACGAATGAGGATGCAAGCCTTGTCCTGGTCATGGACGGGCGGGTGGACAACTGGGAGGAACTGCGGGGGGAACTGCTGGGGCGCGGCGCCGTACTTCGAGATCGCTCGGATGCTGAACTGGTGCTGAGAGCCTACCAGATTTGGGGGCGGGAATGTTTGCCGCATATCGACGGCGATTTCGCACTGGTAATCTGGGATGCGCGGCGACAAGAGGCCTTTTGCGCCCGCGACCGCATGGGCAACAGGCCTTTCAATTACCATTGGGACGGCAAAACACTGGCCTTCGCCTCAGAGCTGCAAGCCATCCTTGCGCTGCCTTGGGTGAAGCAGGAACCCAATGAAGGCATGTTGGCCGAAGTGCTGACGTCGGAATGGTATTCCAGGGACGAGACCCTGTGGAACGGTATCCTGCGCTTGATTGCAGCACATCGAATGGTAGCCGGGAACCAGGGGCCGCGACTCGAACAATACTGGCAACCGGATCTTTGGGCGACGTTGCCGTTTCGCAAGGACGAAGAATACATAGAACATTATCGCGAATTACTGTTCGAGTGCGTCAGGCGTTCATCCCGGTCGCATCGGCCGGTCGCCATTGAGGTGAGCGGCGGACTCGACTCCTCCGCGGTGTTTTGCGTGGCGGAACACCTGCGGCGCTCGAACAGACTGCTCACACACGGCATAAATGGCTACACGCTTGGCTTCACGGAGGAGGAAGGCGGGGCCAGCGAACTCCCCTATGCACGGGCGGTGGGCGAGCATTTAGGGCTCCGGATTCATGAGACGCCCCCTTCCAGGATGCCTCTTTCATGGTTTGCGGAACGCGCCCGGTCCGGCCGACAGTTTCCAGGGTTTCCGAACGCGTCAATGCTTGCTGGCTTATGGCAGCAAACCGTTGCGCACGGGAGCCGTGTCACGCTGAACGGTCAAGGAGGAGATCACTGGCTGCAAGGCTCCCGTGCGTATTACGCAGAGGCACTGGCGCAAGTGCATGTGCGTAGGCTCTATGATTGCCTCAAAACCGACGCGACTGCATTCGGCACGCGGCAGGCGGTGAGCTGGCTCATACGGCAGGGGTTTTTCCCGCTACTGCCAGTCGCTCTCCAGGAGGGTCTCCGCCGCCTGGTTCGCAGAGTGCGCGGGAGCGGGACCAGCAACGCCTGCTACTGGCTCTCGCCGCGGATGGGGGAAGTGATCCGTCTGCGTCGCGAGCGTATTCTCCCATCACACCATCGGCGAGTGCGCAGCGTCGGCCAGAGGGCGCTACTTAAGACTCTATACGATGCTTGCAATGCCCAGGAGAAGGAGGATCTTGAGTGCCTGGGCGCCCATTGCGGGAGCGAAATGCGATACCCGCTCCACGATCCCAAACTCGTTCAGTATGCGTTTTCGCTACCGGAAAGGCTACGGCTGCGTGGGGATAGAACCAAATATATCCATGTCCAGGCTTTGAAGAATCTTCTGCCGAAGACGATCCTCGAGCGGAAAAGCAAGGCAGAATTTTCAATCGTGTTCCGTGAGCATCTGGACCGGATGCAAGCCATATTGACCGAGACGATTCCCCATGAGCGTGGCACCTGGGTTGATCGGGACGGGATGGCCCGGCTATTCCGGGCTTATCGAGACAATCCACAGGCCGGCTGGCCGATATGGATTTTGTGGGGACTTTATGGATGCCATGTAACGTATCGCTGATGCCAATATAAGGGACTGTTAATGGGTCATATAACGTACTGTTAATGGGTCATATAACGTACTGTTAATGGATGCCATGTAACGTACCGTTGAAGCTATGTAGCGTACCGTTAGATATCTTGATCGTCACATCGGTTAAATTTTCGATGAATGCTGCGCGTCAGGGTTGCGCCCGTTTTCGCTTGGTGGCAAGGTACCAATCTTGTTCAAAAGTCACCGAGAACGTCCAGATGGTTCATCTGACGGTTTCCTGAGAGATTACCGAGTCAGCGTAAAAGGCCGAATGAAATGAAAAGCAATCTGAACGAACAGCAGGCGCCATCTCACCTCACCGTTGAAAACAAAGCTGCCGAGCCAAACAAGGCGCCCTATTCGACTCCCACATTGCAGATTTACGGTTCCGTAAGCGCAATAACTAGAGGCCAATCAGGAAGCGGGCCAGATGCGGCCGGTAGGCTTATGGCCGCCTCCGACCGGCGCGCCAAAGAGAACGTCGTCCGCATTGGCACCCATTCGCTTGGAATCGGCCTCTATCTGTTCGACTACAAGCCTGAATACCGCGAACAGTGGGGCCTTGGCAGGGAGTTTGGTGTAATGGCCGACGAGGTTGAGACGGTCATGCCGGAAGCCGTAAGCGTTCATCCTGACGGTTACAAGATGGTGAACTACGGCATGCTGAGGATACGGCACCCCTCTATTCACTGAGCCGTGCGGGGGAATGTCGAGTTCCGTGCTGGTGGAGCACTTGGGGTATGTCGGCGATTCGGTAAGACTTGAACAGTTCAAGTCCGCTGTCGCCCAGGTCGTCAAACATGGGGATTACATCACGGATCTCGGTTGTGGCACCGGGATTCTGGGGCTGTTGTGCTTGCAGGCGGGCGCGTCCCGTGTGTACGCCATTGACGCAACCGCCATGATCGAGGTCGCGCGGGAATCCTTCGTTCGCGCGGGCTGGGGTGGCCAAGCGATTTTCATGAGGGACTACTCTCCGCGGGCCAACCTGCCCGAACGGGTTGATGTGGTGATCTGCGATCAAGTCGGCTATTTCGGCTTTGATGCCGGCATCATCGAATATTTCGCGGACGCCAGGCGGCGTTTCCTGAAGCCAGGGGGGGCATTGATCCCCGCCAGGCTCAGGCTTCAACTCGCCGCAGTGGAATCGGAAACCAGTTACGGCCTGGCCGACGGGTGGCGGCGAGCGGGCGTAGCGAGCGAATTCCATTGGCTGCGTCAATACGCCGTCAACACCAAGCATGCGGTCAATCTTCAGCGGGAAGAATTGCTTGGCGCCCCCGCTGAGCTGGGCAGCATTGATTTTCGTGAAGACAATCCGGACTTTTTCTCCTGGGATGCGGAGTTGCGCATAGAGCGCGATGGCATCCTGCGCGGACTCGGCGGCTGGTTCGATTGTGAGTTGGCCGAAGGGGTGTGGTTGACCAACTCGCCGCTTGCCGATCGTCCAATCAAGCGCTCTCAGGCTTTCCTGCCCATCGCCGAAGCCGTCGAGGTAAAATCCGGCGATGTGGTGAGGGCGAGGGTGATGGCGCGTCCGACGGATTCGGTTATCGCCTGGGAAGTCGAAATCCCGTCCGGAGGGCGGAAATTCAGCCATTCGACCTGGCAGGGCGAGTTGCGCACGCCGGCCGACATCATGAAACGGAATCCCGCGCATGTGCCCCGACCCAATTGCCAAGGGCAGGCAAGAATGATCGTGCTAGGGCTTTGCGACGGTCAAAGGACTGTCAGGCAGGTTGAAGAAGCCGTGCTGCGCGAACACCCCGGCTTGTTCCCTTCCGTGGAAGAAACAGTGCGATTTGTCGCCCAGGTGCTGGGCAAGGACACGGAATGACGGTGGACTTTCAGGTGGCGGACGCCCGCCCGCAAATGCCGCTTGACGCCACCTTGTTTCACCAGTGGGTTTTCCCAGACGGAACTTTGTGGACGGATTTCTACCGCATCGGGGGAGCCTACCTGCTGCGTTTTCCCGAACTGGCGGATTTCCAGGTGAGCCAAGATGGCGGACAGATCCAAGCATGGCCGGTGCAGGGAGTCTCCGGCGCGACCATTCAGCATCTTTATCTGAATCAGGTTTTGCCCCTGGCGCTCAGCAAACAGGGGAAGCTGGTTTTGCACGGCAGCGCGGTCGAAATCAGCGGCGAGGGCATCGCATTTATCGGCGAGTCAGGCCGAGGCAAGTCCACGCTGGCGGCAAGCTTTGCAACCGACGGGTTCCGCTTCCTGACGGATGATGGGCTGCTGGTGGAGCCTTGCGACGGTGGGTTTCAGATTATGCCGAGCCATCCTTCGATCCGCTTATGGGGAGACAGTGAGGAAGCCTTGGTCGGCAAGGATGGTGTACGGAAGGCGCCTCCGGTGCAGTTCACATCGAAGGCGCGTTTTCTTGCGGGCGATGAGATCGTCTTCTGCGGGCAACCCCGGCGCTTACGCCGGGTGTATTTTCTTGGCGAGGGTGTCCAGCAGGAAGCGGTATTCGAGGGTATGACCGGACGCGAAGCTCTGATGGAACTAGTGAAGCATTCTTTCTTACTCGAAATTGAGGCACACGAACTGCTTGCCGCCCATTTCGATGAATTGTCCTGCCTGGCCGGGCAACCAATTTTTTACCGCCTGGATTATCCCCGACGCTTTGAAAACCTGTCGCGGGTCAGGCAGGCCATTGTGAAACACGCGTATAGGTGAACCAGCATGAATTTGACTGACAGAGTGGCGATTCCGGCGCAAGTGATGGCGCGACAGGTGGGCCAGGAGACGGTGATCCTGGATCTCGCCAGCGGAACGTATTTTGGGCTGGACCCAGTCGGGGCACGTATCTGGATACTGCTGTCCGAAGGAAAAACCGTAGGCGAAATCTGCGGAACTATGCTCGACGAGTACGAGGTCGAGCCTGCGCCCTTGGAGAAAGATGTATTCAGCTTGTTGCAAACGCTCGAAAGCCAGGGGCTGGTCAAGATTGAAGAGGCATGAGTGTATGAATTTGTATTGTCCAGCAGCAGGCGCTCGATAGCCTGATCCGAAGCACCGAGTTCAGTTGAGCCAGCCTGCGTGACGGTGAGGCTGGACTTACTCGGCGCTTGTCGTAATGCCGTCATCCAGCTTGAACACCCGATCAGCCAGCGCCAGGCTCGCCGGCCGGTGGGTTATCAAAAGCACCGTCCTCTGCCGCAGCACATCCACGCACGACTGCAAGAACTCGCGCTCCCCCTCCGGGTCGAACATAGCGGTAGCTTCATCGAGTATTAGAATCGGCGGATCTTTCAACAGCGCCCGAGCCAACGCCAGCCGCTGCTGTTGCCCTCCGGACAGCCGCACACCCCGATCGCCGATTGGCGTCTGGTAACCCTGCGGCAATTGCATGATGAAGTCATGCGCGCGGGCCGACCGTGCTGCTGCCTTAACGTCATCCTGTGTGGGCTCAGGCCGCCCATAGGCGATGTTGTCGCGGACGCTGGCGTTGAACAGTAACACGTGCTGAGGCACAACCCCTATCTGGCTGCGCAGGCTATGCAAGGAAACCGTGGAAATATCCACGCCGTCGATGAAAATGCTTCCCTTGGAAGGCTCATGCAAACGCATAAGCAAATGCGCCACCGTGCTCTTTCCTGCGCCGTTGGGACCTATGATCGCTATTGTCTCGCCCGCGGCGACGGATAGATCGAGGCACCTCAATGCAGGCTCACGCCCCGGGTAACTGAACGTGACACCGCGGAATTCGATATTGCCGTTTATTTTTCCCATCTGCTTGCCCGCATGCCAGCTCGGCTCAGGCTCTTCGGCCAAGGCTCTTGCGAGCCGGCTCAGCGTTCCGCGCGCGTGCTGGGTCCGTCCATAGACGTCTGCGAGCCCGGCCATGGGTCGCGCCATTACCTGGGCGTAGAGGAGAAAACTCACCAATTGAGGCACAGTGAGAGCCCCATCGCCAATTTGCCCTTGGGCCAACCAAAGCATAACAACGACCGCGGCCGCCGTCACAAGCTGAACCCCCGGCCCCAATGCGGCATGGATAGCGCGCTCCTTGGCGCTCAGGCTGACGACGCGCTCGATCTGATTCCGATAACGCTGCGATTCCTGCTGTTCGCGCGTGAAGGTCTTGATGGCAGGAAGCATGCTAAGGTTTTCTTCAGCAATGGCGATGGCAATGGCATGCTCCTCCTGAAGTTGGCGCGCCAATGGCCGCATGCGTCGTCCGAAAACTTTAAGCAGTAAATAGAGCAACGGAATAATGATTGCAGCGAACATGGCGAGAAGAGAATCGATTCGGAACATTAAAGCCAATGCCCCGCTGACGGTGAAGAAGAGCGGCAAGGCAGCAAGTGCGGTGCCGCTGATGTAATCGCTCACGACATACACATCATGAGTAAGTAATGCTAGCGTATCGCCGTGACGCCGCCGGTGGGAGAAAGCAAGCGGCAACGCCTGAAGATGGTCGTAAACTCGGATTTTCAAGTCCGCCAGTATTCGTGTGGTCGTCCCACCAAGCAGGTATATATTGCTGAATTTTAAAACGGCCTGTACCGCGAACAGCGCCAATGCTCCTAGAAAAAGTACCTGGATATTGATCGTGCTGCTGCCTGCGCGTTCCTGGAGAAACGTTTCAGCAAGCCTGCCACCAAGCCAGGGCATGACCAACAAAGCAGCGCTTTCGCATAGCATCAATATAAGGCCGACGGCCAACGCCAGGCGATAAGGTGCCGCTAATGTCAGCAGCATGTTTGTCTCACTAATTTTCGACAATCTGTTCATAGTTCCACAAGAGATCGATCGACGTGATCTGCTGGAGTGAGCACCAAGAGGCAGGCTGCATCCTCAACCGCGGTAGAATTTCTTACGATTTCGGAATCACGCGCCCGCAGAGAGGCTCAACTATCCCGGCTGCGTAAATACTTCAAAGACCCGGCCAGGGCCCGGCGTAAGTAGAGCCAAGGCAGCCACGATAGGTTTGCCTGGCGATATTTTTGCCGCATATGGATTGCCGGCGGGAAGAGGAGTTCGGCCAGAAAACCGTACCTGTTTCGCACGCCTCTCGCGGCTTGGAAGTCCATCCATACTCGGTACGACCTGGATCCGCTGAGATAGCCCGACGCGGTTTCTTTCGGTCCAGGACGGGAAAGCGCGCCAGACACGGCTTCGGATATAGCGGTATGAAAACGGACTCGGGTCGCCTCGATGCCGTCGAGGCAAGTCGCCCGCAATCCTTTACGCTCGGCAAGTTCAACAAATTCATTGCGTTGCGAAGGCGACAGCATCGAAAACAGAAGCTGAATGTCGTAGAACCAGATCAGTCGATCGCCGCCATAATGGGCCACGTCATCGACGTAGTACAAAGCGTGCTTGTGGACCGCTCGATGCATGCAGGCGAGCACGAGCGCGTGCACTGGATCAGCTGCGAGGGCATTCGCGCTTAAGTTCGGCAGTGGCCGGGCCTCGGAACGCAATTCTTCATACGAGAACAGATTTGACAGGAGTGTGGAATTGGCGATCCGCCAATGCAAATCGAGGGTGTGTTCCTGATTGGAGGCGGGGTCTGTCCAACTATAGCTCGTCTGACCGCTAATGACATCCGCTCTTATTCCCAGTTCACGAAACCCCAGGGCTTCTAGTGCTTTCGCCACCCGATCACGGGTGTCCGACGGCACGAGGATGTCCGTGTCACCTCTTGTACGCAGGAAAGGCGCCGGGTAGACATCGTAGGCTAGGGCCGTACCTTTGAACAGAATTGGATGGATGCCAATGGCCACCAGGCGCTCCAGTACTTGATTCAGCATGTACTGGTGACGCATCTCCCACATTGCTTGAGCAGTGGCCTGCTGACGACAAGTAGACACGATAACTTCCGGCCAACCCAGCTCAACGCGTTCGCGATCTGCAATATAGTGATGAAGTAACGCCTGTACCCCGTGATAAGCACTTCGCTCGATGAATCGGGCCACGAAATTATCGTCGCCGTATTCCGGCCAAGTCGGATTTTCGCGACGTAGGGTAGCACAAAGCAGCTCGTCAATGCCCTGCATCACTAGAGCTCCGTTGCAGAGATCCAACAGCGCCCTTGGGGCCCGGCGCTCTGGCAGATTGTTGTCATTCGTTCGGGCCTGGCCATCTGTTCGCTGCTGCGTTCACCGCAAGCTTTGACATCGTCTGATGGGCATTGGGGACGAGGCTGTCAAGTTGGCAGCGGCGTAGCGTGCCGGCATTACTTAGTGGCTGCTACACATGGGTCCGGAACGGACATGTGAGCGATGGCTGGGGCGCCAGGATTCGAACCTGGGATTGTCGGTACCAAAAACCGATGCCTTACCACTTGGCTACGCCCCAGCAACGGGAACATGCCCGTTGCGCGCGGCCTTATAGGACGAGCCGACGGAAAGCTCAATGCCGAGAATAGCGGCTATGCGCAACTGGACGGTAGCCAGAGTTTCGGTCCGCAATCATCGTCCTGGATGGGAACTCTGTCGCTATTCACCCCAGACGGCCATTTCATTGCCGGCCGGATCGACGAAATGGAACCGCCTGCCGCCGGGGAATGAGAAGATCGGCTTGACGATCGTGCCGCCGGCATTTTCGACGGCGCCCAGGGTTTCTTCCAGGTGGTCGGAATAAACCACGGGAAGCGGCTTGGCGGGCGCTTCGCCGGCCTCAGCCTGGAAGCCTCCGTGAAGACCTTCTGAAAACGCCGAATAGGTCGGCCCGTAGTCGGTGAACGACTAATGCATGTCGCGCAAAAGTGTGCAGCGGTTTTGCGATAACGACATGCATAAAACAACAACCTAAAGCGCGTCGCGTGAGGTCCGGTCGAACGCGACGCGCTTTAGGAAAAGGCGGCGCTGTAGAAAGCCTTGAGCCTATCCAGCGTTCCACCAGTTGCCGGCATTTCCAGATAATCGAGGTTTCCGGTCAGTCTCATGGCGTTACCCCTAGTTCCTGTTATGTTCTACTTAAATGGCGATCGAGCCGCAAGTCTTTTTGGCATCGCTTTTTCTTAATCGATTGTAGAAGCCGGCTGGCTCTGCCGACGCTTGCCTTTCGCACTGCAGCATCATATCGCTCGGATAGGGACACGGCGAAACTTCGGCTTCGTCAATCTTTTCAATCTCCTGCAACCGGAGAGCAAGCATGACCAAATGGGTCTACACCTTCGGCGACGGCGCTGCGGAAGGCCGTGCCGGCGACAGGAACCTCCTGGGCGGCAAGGGCGCCAATCTAGCCGAAATGTGCAGCCTCGGCCTGCCCGTGCCGCCGGGGTTCACCATCACTACCGAGGTCTGCAACGCCTACTACGCCAACGGCCGCACCTACCCGGCCTCGCTGGAGGCGGACGTCGCGGTTGCGCTTGACCACATCGGCCGGCTGACCGGGCGCCGTTTCGGCGATCCCTCGAAACTGCTTTTGGTGTCGGTGCGTTCCGGTGGCCGCGCCTCGATGCCCGGCATGATGGACACCGTGCTCAATCTCGGTCTGAACGACGAGACGGTCGAGGCGCTGGCCGCCGATTCAGGCGATGCCCGCTTTGCCTATGACAGCTACCGGCGCTTCATCCAGATGTATTCCGATGTCGTCATGGGCCTCGACCATGAGGTGTTCGAGGAAATCCTCGAGGACCAGAAAGGCGGGCTCGGCCATGAACTCGACACCGAACTGACGGCCATCGAATGGCAGGGCGTGATCGCACTCTACAAGGCCAAGGTCGAGGAGGAACTCGGCAAGCCGTTTCCGCAAGATCCGAACGAGCAGCTCTGGGGCGCGATCGGCGCCGTGTTTTCGAGTTGGATGAACAACCGCGCCATCACCTATCGGCGCCTGCACGACATTCCCGAAAGCTGGGGCACCGCGGTCAACGTTCAGGCCATGGTCTTCGGCAATATGGGTGAGACTTCGGCCACCGGTGTCGCTTTCACCCGCAATCCGTCGACCGGCGAAAAGATGCTCTATGGCGAGTTCCTGGTGAATGCGCAGGGCGAGGATGTCGTTGCCGGCATCCGCACGCCGCAAAACATCACCGAGGCGGCGCGCATTGCCGCCGGCTCCGACAAGCCGTCGCTGCAGAAGCTGATGCCGGATGCCTTCCAGTCTTTCGTCACCATCTCCGACCGTCTGGAAAAGCATTACCGCGATATGCAGGATCTCGAATTCACCATCGAGCGCGGCAAATTGTGGATGCTGCAGACGAGGTCCGGCAAGCGTACCGCCAAGGCGGCGCTCAAAATCGCCGTCGACATGGCGCGGGACAAGCTCATTTCAAAGGAGGAGGCCGTCGCCCGCATCGATCCGGCCTCGCTCGACCAGTTGCTGCATCCGACCATCGATCCGACGGCGGCGCGCGATGTGATCGGCATCGGCCTGCCCGCATCTCCGGGGGCTGCCACCGGCGAGATCGTCTTTTCCTCCAATGACGCCGAGGAGCTCAAGACGCAAGGCCGCAAGGCGATTCTCGTGCGCATCGAGACCAGTCCCGAGGACATCCACGGCATGCATGCGGCGGAAGGCATCCTGACCACGCGTGGCGGCATGACCAGCCACGCCGCGGTGGTGGCGCGCGGCATGGGCAAGCCTTGTGTTTCGGGCGCGGGCTCGCTGCGCGTCGACTACAGGGCCGGCACGCTGATGGCGATGGGATCGACGTTCCGCAAGGGCGACATCATCACCATCGACGGCGGTAACGGCCAGGTGCTGAAAGGCGCCGTACCGATGCTGCAGCCGGAGCTCTCGGGCGATTTCGCCGCCATCATGGAATGGGCCGATACCGTGCGCCGCATGAAGGTGCGCACCAATGCCGAAACGCCGCTCGACGCGCGCATGGCGCGTTCCTTCGGCGCCGAAGGGATCGGGCTTTGCCGCACCGAGCACATGTTCTTCGAGGGCGACCGTATCGTTGCCATGCGCGAGATGATCCTGGCCGACACGGAAAAGGGCCGGCGAACGGCGCTCGCAAAACTCTTGCCCATGCAGCGCTCGGATTTCCTCGAACTGTTCGAGATCATGGCCGGCCTGCCGGTGACGATCCGCTTGCTCGATCCGCCGCTGCACGAATTCCTGCCCAAGACCGAAGAAGAGGTGGCCGAAGTCGCCGCCGCCATGAACGTGTCGCCCGACAAGCTCAGGCAGCGCACCGAGGCCCTGCACGAGTTCAACCCGATGCTTGGCCATCGCGGCTGCCGGCTTGCGGTTTCCTATCCCGAAATCGCCGAGATGCAGGCGCGAGCCATTTTCGAGGCGGCCGTCGAGGCCGGCAGAAAAGCCGGGGCGCTGGTGGTTCCGGAAATCATGGTGCCGCTGGTCGGTCTGGTGAAGGAACTCGACTATGTCAAGGCGCGGATCGACGCCGTCGCCAAAAGCGTGATGGAGGAAACCGGCGTCGAGATCACCTATCTTACCGGCACGATGATCGAACTGCCGCGCGCCGCGATCCGTGCCCAAATCATCGCCGAGGCGGCCGAATTCTTCTCTTTCGGCACCAACGATCTGACCCAGACCACCTTCGGCATCTCACGCGACGATGCGGCCTCGTTCCTGGAGACCTATCGCCAGAAGGGCATCATCGAGCAGGATCCGTTCGTGTCGCTCGACATCGAGGGCGTCGGCGAACTGGTGCGGATGGCGGCCGAAAAAGGCAGGGCAACGCGGCCGGAGATCAAGCTCGGCATTTGCGGCGAACATGGCGGCGACCCGGCCTCGATCCATTTCTGCGAGGAGGTCGGCCTCGACTACGTGTCGTGCTCGCCCTACCGCGTGCCGATCGCCAGGCTGGCTGCCGCGCAGGCGGCGGTACAGGCTGCAAAGAATGGCCGCAGGTAAGGGCAGGAACCAACCATGACCGCACCACCGACTGATCGGCAGGACAGGTTTCGAGCCGTCCCTGCTCAGGCCGGTTTGGCTTCGATCGTCACCTTGTTGGGATAGAACGCGCCGTGATCGCGGATTTCGATCATTTCGTCGAAAGGCTGCTCATAGGCCCACATCGCATTCTCGCCTGCTTCCGCGGCAGGCTGCACGCTCCAATAGCTCGCATCGCCCTTGTAAGGGCAATGGGTCGACAGTTCCGTCTTGCGAAGCTGGTCGAAATCGATGTCTTCGAATGGAATGTAGAGGACCCAGGGGTAGGGGGATTCGGTCAACACCTTGGCCCTCGTGGACGTGGCAATGACCGTGTCGCCGGCGCGTACGGTCACAGTGCCGATGTAGGGCTCGACAGTAATCACTTTACTTGGGTTGCGTTGAAAGCCGGGTGACGGATTGGCGATCTGGTCCATGACGGGTTCTCCTTGCACGACCTAATGCATGTCGCCCAAAAGTGCGCAGCGGTTTTGGGATAACGACATGCATAAAAACAAAGAACTTAAAGTGCGTCGCGTGAATTCCTTTTGACGCGAAGCACTTTAAGGTGTGTCGGGCGGGCGCGCCGCGCAAGGCCGCCGTCGAATGCGGGGCTCGAAAAACCATCGCCTTTGGCGTTGCCGGTCTCTCGTCAAATCGGCCCTGCCGACGACCGATCAGGCGGCAGCCTGAAACGCATCCATCAGCCCGGCATAGGCGGCGGCGATACCGGCGACCGGATTGGTGCTTCTCGACGCGGTTTCGACCTTGAGCGCACCACCGCCGGTCGGCAAGGTAAGAAGCAGAAACTGGCGGTTGCCGCCATCGCCGACGCATGCCGCGGCAACGTGCTGGCCTTCGCCTTCATTCTGAACGCACATCTTGAACAACAGTGTGCCGCCAACCGCCTCAAGGGCGCCGCCGACAACTTCGACGAATTCGTCTTCGGAAACGGTTTTGGCGTCCGGCACCAGACCAGCCAGGCTTTCGGCGAGCGTATCTTCGAGAGTCTTGTCGTCGAGCTGCGCGTCCATGCGAACCTCTTTCATTCGCCAATCGCACCCCTGCCCATTAATCAAAGTTAACGCCGACGATGGCCGGATTGTGGCGGCCTGTCTTTTCGATCAATCTACTGCTTCTGCCCGGTCATGGCTGGACAATCCGCTTGTTCGTCCCACAATGGAACGAAAAACCAATGGGAGGAAAGAATGCTCGGACTGATGCAGGAATGGCCGCTGCTTTGCCACAAGCTCATCGACAACGCAGCCAGGCAGCACGGCGAACGCGAGATCGTATCGCGCTCGATCGAGGGCCCGATCGTCCGGACCACTTACGCGGAAATTCATCGCCGCGCCTTGCAGGTCGCCCAGCGGCTCGAGCGGGATGGCTTTGGCCTTGGCGACCGCATCGCCACATTGGCCTGGAATACGGCGCGCCACATCGAAGCCTGGTACGGCATCATGGGTGTCGGCGCGATCTATCACACGCTCAATCCGCGCCTGTTTCCCGAGCAGATCGTGTGGATCATGAACAATGCCGAGGACAAGGCGATCTTCGTCGACCTGACATTCATGCCGCTGCTTGAAAAGATCGCCGGCGCGGTCAAATCGCTGAGAAAGGTGATCGTGCTGACCGACAAGGCGCATATGCCGCAAACGACGCTGCCGAACGTCGTTGCCTATGAGGAGTGGCTTGACGAAGCCGACGGCGCCTTCACCTGGAAGACGTTCGATGAAAATACCGCCGCCGGCATGTGCTACACCTCGGGCACGACAGGCGATCCGAAAGGCGTCCTCTACAGCCATCGCTCGAACGTGCTGCACGCCATGATCGCGGCGATGCCCGACGCCATGGGCCTCTCGTCGCGCGACACCATACTGCCTGTCGTGCCGATGTTCCACGCCAACGCCTGGGGCCTTGGCCAGAGCGCGCCGATGATCGGCGCCAAGCTGGTCATGCCCGGCTGCAAGATGGACGGCGCCTCGATCTACGAGTTGCTCGACACCGAAAAGGTGACGTTCAGCGCCGCCGTGCCGACAGTGTGGCTGATGCTGCTCCAGCATCTGGAGGAGTCCGGCAAGGAACTTCCCTATCTGAAGAAGGTCGTCATCGGCGGCTCATCCTGCCCGCGTGCGATCACGACGAAGTTCCAGGACAATTACGATGTTGAGGTCATCCACGCATGGGGCATGACCGAAATGTCGCCGCTTGGCACCTTGTGCACCATGAAGCCGGGCTATGCCGGGCTTGAAGGCGAAGCCAGACTCGACGTCCAGGGCAAGCAGGGCTATCCGCCTTTCGGCGTCGAAATGAAGGTGACGGACGATGACAACAAGGAGCAGCCATGGGACGGCAAGACATTCGGACGCTTGAAGGTCCGCGGACCGGCTGTCGCGCGCGCCTATTATGGCGGCATCGGATCCGAACAGTTCGATGAAGAAGGCTGGTTCGATACCGGTGATGTCGCCCATATCGACCCGAGCGGCTATATGCAGATCACCGATCGCGCCAAGGACGTCATCAAGTCGGGCGGCGAATGGATTTCGACCATCGAGCTCGAGAATCTTGCGGTCGGTCATCCTGACGTGGCGGAGGCGGCCGCCATCGGCATCCAGCATTCGAAATGGGGCGAACGGCCGTTGCTTGTCGTCGTCCGCAAGCCGGGCCGGGAGCCGACCAAGACGGATATCCTCGCTTTCATGGACGGCAAGGTGGCGAAGTGGTGGATGCCGGATGATGTCGCCTTCGTCGGCGAAATCCCCCATACCGCTACCGGCAAGATCCAGAAGACCACCTTGCGCCAGCAATTCAGGGACTATCGTCTGCCGACGGATTGACGGAGATGACGTCTTTCGCCTTAAAGCCGCCGCTAAACGGCTCAAAGCGCCCGTTCGGGGTGGAGCAGTGCTGAAAACAATGGAAAATCCCGAGCGACAGACGTCGAAGGCGGCCGGCTGGTCGCGGCGGACAGGCGCTTTTTCGGCGGTCCTGCTTCTGACCGTTCTCGTCGGCCATCGATATGAGCTTGTTGAAACGCCGGCTTTCCTTTGGGTGCTCGGCATTGTCGCGCTGCTTGCCGCCTTTGCGCTGCTGTTCGCTGGATTTGCCTTTTCGAGACTGTGGAATTTTGGCGACCGTGGCGGTCACGGTCTCACTGTCGGCACGTTGCTGGCACTGCTGGTGCTTGCTCCCTTTGGTATCGCTGCCTACTGGGCAGCGACTTCTCCGCCGCTCAGGGACATCTCGACGGATTTCGACGATCCGCCGGTGCTCGACGCCAGCACCCGGACCGGTGATATGAACGCGCTTTCGCCACCGACCCCGGGCGAGCAGCGCCTGCAGACCGAGACCTATCCGCTTGTCACCGGACGCAGCTACAATCTGCCTTTCGATCGGGTCCTGGAAGCAGTCGCAACCGTGCTCGATCGTCGGGATTGGCAGCTAACGGCGCCGGTTCCCCGCGCGATCGGGCAAAGCGAGGTGACGATCAATGCCGTGGCCAGGAGCTTTATCCTCAGCCTTCCCGCCGACGTCGCCATCCGTGTGACCGACGATGGCATTGCGATCATCGTCGACATGCGTTCGGCCTCCCGTTATGGCCGCTACGACCTTGGCGACAATGCGGCCCGCATCGTGGATTTCCTAGCCGAGCTGGACCAGGAAGTCGCCGGCCAGGTCGGCACGGCCCCGGCCGAGTGATGTCCAGAGCATTTTTACAGCCAAGCGGAATCGCTTTGACGCCACAGAAATGCGGCTAATACAATCAGAGGTTGCCGGGGTCTATTCCCTTCGGTCGAAATGTACGTGCTTCGCTCGACGGACAGTTGTGGGATTGCGACGATCGGTTGCGCTGCGAAGCCGCGTGAGGTGGGTCGCCGTCCGTGGCTCGATCGAGTCTGCGGGCAGACTATTCGGCCGGCTCGAATGTGCCTTGCATCAAGACTGTCTCCATCGGCCCAAGCGGATTGATGATCCGGCTCTCCAGGACTTCGATAAGTTTGCGTCCAACACCCGCCATGTCCACGGAATGAATTCCGATCTTTGCCGGCAGGAAGCGTGCCAGCCGCGTGCTGTCACGAGTGACAATGTGGACGTCGCTCCCCGGCACAAGACCTCTTCTGCCAAGAGCGTGTAACGCCCCTAGAAGGCCCAGTTCGTTGGCGCATGCCAGGCCTGTCGGCGGCTCTGGACAAGCCAGCAAGCGATCGAACCAGGCTGCGCTCGATTCCATCGTGAACATGCCATGACCGATCAGCGATTGGTCGATCGGAATACCGGCCTCGGCCATTGCCCTTCCATAGCCGGAAAGACGCATGGCACTTGCCTGATCCTCCGGAACCAGAAGTTGCAGTGCAATGCGTCGACAGCCCTTATCCATGAGCCGTCGGGTTGCCTCGTAGGCAATCTGTTCATTGTCGACATCGACATAGGGATACGCGGTATCCAGGTCGGTTCTTCCAAACGCGACGAATGGCATGCGTTTATCCAGCAGCAGCTTGACGCGCGGATCACCCGACACCAAGCGCGTGATGATCAGTCCGTCGGTGCTGCGCGCCTGAAGCTGCCGCTGAACACTCTCGACGGGATCGTCGTCGGGAGTGGTGGAATAGATGGACAGACTATACCCGGCTTGCCGCGCCGCCAGCGTCATGCCTTCGATCAAAGGAAGCTTCAACAGATCGGACAGATGGTCTCGTGTCTCCATCGGGAGTACTGCCGTCAGCGTCATCGTTCGACCGGTTTTGAGCGCACGACCATGATGATTTGGTAGATAGCCGACCCGCTTAGCCGCCTCCTTGACGCGGGCTATGGTCGAGGGCTGCACTTCCGGCCCATCCTTCAGAGCGCGGGACACCGTGGTCACCGAGAGGGAAAGTTCCGCCGCGATCTGCTTTAGATTGGCCATTATTCGCCCGACTTCATATTGCGAAAGCGCCGGCTGATTTGGCGACCGTCATAACGTTATCGGATTCGGCATCCCCGTCAATCCAAACTCCCATAGGAAGCAGCTTGACTCTGGCCCAATCAGATGCAATCGTAACGTTACGATTGCAAAAATATGGCCATTTCGAGCAACATTTGATAAAAGTTGGGGAGGAGAACCTATGTCCTGGCTACGCATTTCCTTAACAGCGTTCGCAATCTCGGCGGCCTTGCCCGTCCATGCGCAAACAGTCACCATCACGACCGCAGGTGGCGATTATGGCAACGCCATGAAGGCGGCCATGTGGGGCCCTGCTGCAAAAGAGCTTGGCTATGATGTCCTCGAGGAGACGCTAAGCGACGGCCTGGCCGCCTTGAAGATGCAGGTCACCTCGGGCGCGGTCACGACCGACGTCATTCACCTGGGCTCACCGGAAGGCGCCCAGGCGGCCGCTCAATCGCTGCTGGAGCCGCTCGACTACAAGATCATCGATCCCAAATCCGTGCCGGACGGCGCAAAGTCCGACTACTGCTATCCGTTCGATTCCTATGGCACCGTCATGTCGTGGAACACCAAGACCTATGGCGAGAACCCGCCGAAGACCTGGGCGGAATTCTGGGACGTTGCCAAATTCTCGGGTCGCCGCGCGTTGCGCGCCAACGCGCAAGACTCGATCGAGATCGCGCTTCTCTCCGATGGCGTAGCGCCGGCGGACGTCTATTCCGTGCTCAGCACGCCGGAAGGTCTGGAGCGCGCCATCAAGCGGCTTGAAGCGATCAAACCAAATGTCGCCGTGTGGTGGACCTCGGGAGCTCAGTCCGCGCAGTTGCTGAAGGACGGCGAAGCGGATCTGGTCGTTACCTGGAACGGACGGGCCCAAACCGTGAAAGCAGACGGGGGTGCTGCTGACTACACGTTCAAGGGTTCGGTTATCGGTACGGACTGCCTTGGAGTGCCGAAGGGAGCGCCGAACAAGGAAGCCGCGATGAAGCTCATCGCAGCGATGACGCAGCCCGCGCGTGTTGCGAAACTGACCGATTTCATCGCCTATGGCCCGGTCAATCCTGCGGCATATGAGGGTGGCCTTATTCCCGAGGATCGCCTGAAGACGCTTGCGACCGCGCCTGAAAATGCCGGCACTTCGGTGTTTTCGAATTCAGAATGGTGGGTCAAGAACGGCGAGGCTGCCCAAAAAGCCTTCGATGAGATGATGGCCCGCTGAGTCTCAGCTGTAAGGCTGGAGCAGATGATGAAGTCGCTCCCGATCACCATCGACAGCGTCAGCAAGGCTTACGGGACCTACGTCGCACTGGATGATGTTTCGCTCGACATTCAAGCTGGCGAATTCCTCACGCTGCTAGGGCCATCGGGATCGGGCAAGACCACGTTACTCATGGTTCTGGCCGGTTTTGTCCGGCCGGATTCCGGTAAGCTCTTGTTGGCCGATCGGGACATCACTCGCCTGGCGCCCAACAAACGGGACATCGGCATAGTATTCCAGAATTACGCCTTGTTTCCCCACATGAATGTCCTGGCGAATGTCGCGTATCCGCTGGCGCTGCGCAAGACGCCGAGAGCGGAGGCGCGTCAGCGGGCGCTTGCCACCTTGGCCCGCGTGAAGCTGGATGGTCTGGCGGAGCGCAATGTTGCCGCACTGTCCGGCGGCCAGCGCCAACGGGTGGCACTGGCGCGGGCTATCGTCTTCGAACCACGCGTGATGCTGATGGACGAGCCGCTGTCGGCGCTCGACAAGAACCTGCGCGAGACCATGCAGTATGAGATCCGGCGTCTGCACGATGATCTGGGGATCACCACAATCTACGTGACCCATGACCAGCGCGAAGCGCTGATTATGTCTGACCGGATTGCGGTGATGAACTCCGGCCGCATCCAGCAGATCGATACGCCGCAGCGGATTTATGATCGTCCATCGACCCGCTTCGTCGCGGAGTTCATGGGCGAGGCTAACATTGTGGCTCCAGGCTCGGTGCGCAGGATCGATGGCGCCGAAGCGTCACGCGAAACTCTGATGATTCGCGCCGAAAGCTTCCATCTTGATGCGAAGCTCGTCGGGGGAGACGGAGTGGCTCTCGAAGGAATACTGCGCGCCAAGGCGTTTCGCGGCGAGAACTGGCTTTTGACGCTGGCGCTTGACGATGAGCAAGAGGTTCTTGTCTGCATTCCGGCAGCGCTGGCCGGCGGCTGCGCCGAGCTTGCCGCCGGTCAGCGGATGACCGCATATGCACCAGCGGCGAAGGTTCACGCGATACCTGGAGCGACAGCGTGACCGTCACTGTGGATCCTGCGCTCGCCGCAGATGCGCGACGCGAGCGGCGATTCTTCCTTTCGCTTTCGCTCCCGGCGCTGTTCATCGTTGGACTGGCGGCGATACTGCCCATCCTTTGGATCATCCGGCAATCTTTCCTGACCACAGGGGGTGAGTACACTGTCGGCAACTACACGAAAGTGCTTTCGAGCGGACTGACATGGTCGGCGCTCGTCACAACCCTTGAACTGTCCCTCGGCACGCTGGCGATCTGCATTCTTCTAGGCACCCCGCTTGCACTCGCTTTGGCCAGCGCCAGACCAAGGGTGGCCAACGTACTGATGGCCTTCGTCATGCTGCCATTGTGGACCGCTATTCTGGTGCGCACTTATGGTTGGCTAGTGCTCCTGCGGCGTGATGGCCTGATCAACGCGGCTTTGACCGGTTCGGGCCTGACGGCGGAGCCTTTGCCGCTGGTCTATAACTTCACCGGAACGCTGATCGGCATGGTTCACTACATGCTGCCGCTCTTTCTGCTGCCCGTTTATGCCGCGATGCGCGATATCGACCAAAACCTCATTCGCGCGGCAGCGAGCATGGGAGCCACACTCGGGCAGGTGATGCGCACAGTCATAATGCCACTTTCGGCCGGCGGAATCTTCTCGGGTTCGATCATCGTTCTCATCTATTCCATAGGTTTTTTCATCACGCCGGCGGTGCTTGGCGGCGGCAAGGTAAATCCTCTCTCTACCCGGATCGAGCGTACGCTATCGACCTTTCAGGATTGGGGGTCGGCGAGCGTCCTGGGCATTTTGCTCCTCGTTCTGATGGCGCTGATCGGCGTGATGTTGCTGGCGGCACGCCGCCTGCTGGCCCGGAACACAGTGGAAGCCTCCCATGCTTGAAGCCTATCCGCAAAACAGGCTGGCCCGCATTGTCCTCTGGGGCTTTGCTGCTCTTGTCATGGCATTTCTGATGTTGCCGACGCTCGTGGTGGTGCCGCTTTCCTTCTCGGCGTCGAATCTCCTCGAGTTTCCGCCGCACGCCTACTCGTTGCGCTGGTACGAGAACTTCTTCGGCTCGGCGACGTGGATGGCTGCGCTCAGGACGAGCCTGATCCTTGGGACATTGACGGCGCTGATCGCGGTGCCTTTTGCGCTGCTCGCCTGCATCTCAATGAATCGGCTGGGCGGGAAGACTGCTGCGGCCATCCAGAGCGTCCTGCTCACCCCCTCGATCACCCCAGGAATCCTGCTTGCGATCGGCCTCTTTTTTGTGCTGGCGGCACAACGTCTGGTCGGAACGTTGTTCGGTGTGCTGGTCGGACATGTGGTGCTGGCCGTTCCAGTGGCGTGCATTGTGTTGCTGCCCGCCCTGGCTCGCTTTGACTGGAACCAGGTTCAGGCGGCGCGTAGCCTCGGTGCGAACTGGGCCAGAGCTATTGGCGGAATAATCGTTCCGCAACTTCGGATCAGCTTGTTGTCGGCGACATTGATGGCCTTCCTGACGTCGCTCGACGAGTCTGTGATTTCGATCTTCGTCGCAAGTGGTCGCAACAGCACGATGCCGAAGCTCATGTTCGTGTCGCTGCGCGATCAGATCGATCCGACCATTGCGGCGATCTCGACATTGTGGACCGTCATCGTCGTGGCCGTGGTCCTGATTGTGACCCTTCGCCAAAAATCTTGACCGAGACTGGAAACATGCCTGCAAATCATCACGCAGCAGACGATCTGACGGATCAATCAAATGATATACCTCAGGTAGGGTTGGCCATCATCACCGGGTCGGCAAACTGGGGGCTTGCCTTCCCGGAAGATGTCGAATTCGATGGCGTGCGCACGTTGCGGCGCGACATGAGTTTTGAAACGCCTTTCGGTCGTACCGACAACTGGAAGTTGCTCGAGTTCGATGCCTCGATTACAGCCGAAGGGAGAGCGAAGCGGGCGCTGTGTATGTATTCGCACGGCAATCCCCGCGATCATATCGACCATTCCTGCCATCGCCGCGCGTTCTGGGTATTGATGCGGGCGGGTGTACGGCAAGTTCTCGCCTGCTCGACCGTTGGCGCCGTCAACAAGGCGATCCAGCCCGGCGACATGGTGGTGACCGCCGATATCATCGAACTGACGCAGACCCCGTTTTCACTGCTTCCTGACCGCCAGAGTTTTGACTGTTCGGGCAAGCAGATCGTATGTCCAAGATGTGCGGCGGTTCTGGTTGAGACGGCCCGCCGTCATTGGCCAGCCGAATGCCGTGTTCATGGCATCGAACAGCAGTTGGTGGCTGCCCATTGTTACGGGCCGCGACTGACAACCCCAGCCGAGGCTTTGGCGTATCGCGGCATGGGGGCGGATGTACTCAACCATTCCATCGCCCCTGAGGCCACCTTGGCGCGCGAGATCGGCGCTTGCTTCGTGCCCTGTGCGTTCGTCACGGCGGGCTTCAACGACTATATGGACCGCAATCGCCGGAAATTGCTGCAGGAGGACGTGCTGCCCAATCTCTCCATGAGAGCCTCGCGGGTCGCGCTGGAGACCGCCGCGCGACTTCCGGCCAATCCGGAATGCTCTTGCCAGGGTCTGAAGTCGCCTCAACCGGCAGAGCGTTCCAGCCGGTTCTGAGTTTTCAGGAGCGTAGTTCGTGGCGGGATCTTAGCCAGGCGGCCTGAATATGCCGTCGATTGCCGGGTCGCCGTCGGTGCTCACCAGGCCGCGGGCCACCAGGTCCTCGAGATGGGCAAGCACCGACAGGCCGGCCGCGCCGTGCAGGCGCGGATCGGTATCCCTGTAGATCGCGGCGACTATCTCCTTGATCGTCCGGTCGCCGCTTCTGATCTGCTCCAGGATCGCGCGTTCGCGCATTCGGCGATGCGTCTTCAACTCGCGCATGAAACTGCGCGGCGCGGTCACCGGCCCGCCGTGACCCGGCAGCAGCAGGCGATCGTCGCGCTCGATCAGCCGATCCAGCGAGGCTATATAGTCGGCCATGGCGCCGTCCGGCGGCGCAACGATGGAGGTTGACCAAGCCATGACGTGATCGGCCGAGAACAGGATACCGGTTCCTTCCAGCGCAAAAGCTGCGTGATTGGCGGTATGGCCCGGCGTCAGCACCGTTCTGATCGCCCAACCGTCGCCGTCGACCATCGTATCGTCGGCAAGCGCGATATCAGGATTAAATTCGGTGTCGGCGCTGGCGTCGAGCGGATTGACCTCGCCTATGCGCAGCGGCCTCGCCGGCCGATGTGGGCCTTCGGCCAGGACGATTGCGCCGGTGCGCCGTTTCAGCCGCGCTGCCAGCGGAGAATGGTCGCGATGCGTGTGGCTGACGAAAACGTGGCTGACCGGCCTGTCTCCGATCACCTCGAGCAGTGTTTTGAGATGCGCATCGTCATCCGGCCCCGGATCGATCACCGCCAGCGTCTTGCGCCCGACGATGTAGCTGTTGGTGCCGTAAAAGGTGAACGGGCCGGGATTTTTCGCGGTAATCCGGAGCACGTCGGGCGCAACTGTCACGCCCTGGCCGTAGGACGGGTCGAAGTCTGTGTCGATTTTCAGCGCCATGGCGAATGTCGTTCAGCTCTGTTCCGATGCATGTCGCGCAAAAGCATGCCCTCGGGCCTGACCCGAGGGTGTGCAGCGGTTTTGCGATAACGACATGCATAAAACAACAACCTAAAGCCGCGTCGCATGAGGCCGGTCAAACGCGACGCGCTTTAGAGACGGCAAAACCGATTGCCGCATAACACGGAAGCCAATATAGGAAAACGCAAGGCCGCGATCTGCGGCAGTCCGCAATGAGGAAGACCATGGCAATTGCAACGACACCGCTTGTTTCTCTCGCTCTGCCTGAAAAGGGCGCGGCCCGCCTGGCGACGCAGCTTTTGCTGGCGATCGTTGGAACGCTGGTGCTGACATTGTCGGCCAAGACCAGAGTTTTGCTCGGGCCGGTCGACATCTCGATGCAGACCCTGGCCGTCTTTCTGATCGCCGCAGCATTCGGCATGCGCCTCGGCGTCGCCACGCTGCTTCTCTACATGGCGGAGGGCGCCATCGGCTTGCCGGTCTTCCAGGGCACGCCGGAAAAGGGCATCGGCATCGCTTACATGCTCGGCTCGACCGGCGGCTATCTTGCCGGCTTCGTGATCATGGCGGCGATCGTCGGCTGGGCCGCCGATCGCGGTTGGGATCGCCATCCGATCAAGCTCTTCAACGCGATGCTGGTTGCCGAAATCGTCATGATGGCGATGGGCTTTGCCTGGCTGGCACTGCTCATCGGCCCGGAGAAGTCATGGCAGTTCGGCGTCGTGCCCTTCATCGTCGGCGACCTGATCAAGGCCGGCCTGGCGGCGAGCCTTGTGCCAGCCGTCTGGTCGCTGCTCAAACGCTCCTGAACCCTGGTCGATAGATCGGGGCGCGGCACTGATCGAGTCCACGCAACCACAGATCGTGAAATGGCCCCGTTTCAGCGACGGCCTGCGGCGAGTTCTCGTCGAAGCAGGCCGCCGCCAAATGGTCGGTAACGTTTTGCTAACGATAACCGTCACACTATGTTCAAATCGACCGATTAAGCACCAGAACAGCCAGCGGTTCGTCGCGAGTCAGCGTAACCAGGCAGCTACATATCGGAGCAATTGCTCGATACCGCTGCTGGATAGCTAAACAAGAAAGCGGCGCGATGACTATTAGGCGCAGCTAAAGTAGTGGACAATTAACAGGATTCGACCAACCATATCGATTCTCGCGACATGGTTGCTTGTTGGTATCTTCGCGCTGTCGTAACGCTTGCCCCGACCGTGCCAAAGACCGCCGAGAAGGATACTTGTGATCACCCCGGAAAAAACAACTGTTAAGGCGACTGCATTGCCGCAACGGCCCGCAACCGGCACCGCAGCACGCTGGTATGCCGCCAGCGTATTTCCGGGAAAAGAAGACGTTGCCGAACGGCATCTCCGGATACAGGGGTTTCACCCGTTTACGCCTCGCTGCGAGAAGACCACACGTCATGCCCGGCGCATCGAGACGCGACCGGCGGCCTATTTTCCAGGTTACATGTTCATCGCCCTCGATGTCGCGCTGCAGCGGTGGCGCTCGGTCAATGGAACCTTCGGTGTGCGCTCGCTCATCATGCAGGGCGAGCGGCCATTGCCGGTCCCGTCGGGGTTGGTGGAGCGGTTCATAGCCCTGACTGGCAGGGATGGCCTGCTTGATTTCAGCGAAGGCCTCGCTGCGGGCGCATCGGTTCGGATTCTTTCAGGTCCGTTCGCGGAGATGATCGGTCGCCTCGACCGGCTCGATCCGGCCGGAAGGGCCCGGGTCCTGGTTGCCATCATGAATGGCGAGATCCCTGTTGACATGGACTCAAGGGAACTCGTCGCGATCGCATAATTGACGTTATGCGATGCAAGCTGCTGCAAAGTCGGCTTTCGGGTTTCACCCGGGAGTGCGGTAGCCATTGTTGGAGATTGTGCCTTTTGGAAGCAGGCGAAAACAGATGGGACAGCCGAGGGCTGCTGCACCGGCTCCATCGGTATATCGGTTGACCGGTCGATGAATTTTGATTTGAAATCCTTATTGTCGGATCGAAGAATTATCGAGCCCCGAAAATTGAGAATGGTCGAATTCTTTACCGATATGCCAGTGAGTGCTTGGAATTGAATGCTCCCATCATAAAGCCGCAAAGCCAGCGGCACCTGCTGCACCGGATTAGGTTTCAGCTTCTCGGTGGATTGGCTTTTGCAATTCTAACTCCCGCGCTGGTTAGGATGCTGATCGGTCAAAATGTATTGTATTACTCAAACGTTCAGATTACGATTTTCGCAGGCATCGTCGCCCATACTGCAGGCTTTTTTTTCTTTCGCCGAATAATCAATCTGCCTGGCGTTGCGGCTGCTGGTTATATTATGCCAACATTTGCGCTTTCCTACGGACTCGTATATCTAACAATTTTCCTGTTCCGAATTGACTACAGCGCTTTCCAGGCAGCCGGCAGTTTGACACTGTCAATCTTCTGGTATTTCAGTCTGAGCATCCTGAGCCGGCGCCTGGATCCGTATAGTCTCGCCGTGGTTCCAGGCGGGGCTGTCAGTCGTCTTGAAGAGATAGGCGGCGTGAATTGGCATTGGCTCCGCTCCCCCGAAACGGTCATTGACCGCGTGAGCGGCGTTGTTGCCGACCTTCGTGCCGAGCTATCTGATGATTGGGAGCGCTACATAGCCGACCAGGCTCTCGCAGGCGTTCCTGTCTATCACGTCAAGCAGATCAGTGAATCGCTGACCGGTCGCGTCGAAATCGAGCATTTGTCCGAAAATACGTTGGGTTCGCTTAATCCTAACCAGGCCTATCTCAAGATCAAGCAGGTGATCGACTGGGTCTGCGCCCTGTTGGCCCTGATTATGTTAGCGCCATTCCTGATCCTGGTTGCGATAGTGATCAAGCTGGAATCTCCTGGGCCCGCCATATTTCGCCAGGAGCGCCTCGGTTATGGCGGAAGATCGTTTACGGTGTACAAGTTCCGAACGATGACCGTCAGCGCACCTGAGGCGGCAAGCATTCGCAGTCTTGCCGTGACGAAGCCGGGTGACAGCAGGGTAACCCGGCTCGGTCGCTTCCTTCGAAGAAGCAGAATTGATGAACTGCCGCAGTTGATAAACATCGTGCGTTCGGAGATGAGCTGGATTGGGCCACGGCCCGAGGCAACGGTGTTGTCCTCCCACTATTCCGTAGCGTTGCCGTTCTATCGCTACCGAAACATCGTTCGTCCAGGAATTTCAGGGTGGGCTCAGGTGAATCAGGGATATGTATCGGACGACGATGACGAGATCGAGAAGCTGCATTACGATTTCTACTACATCAAGAATTTCTCGCCATGGCTTGATATCGTTATTGTGCTGAGGACCCTAAAAACGATGCTAAACGGGTTTGGGTCCCGATAATAGCCAAGTTGAATTGGTCTGCTCCATAGGTCGAACGCCGTCGTTTGACTGGAGAATATGGTTGTGTTTCTAAAGCTGCCGAAGGGAACGAAATGAGCCGAAAAACCGCACTCATCACCGGCATTACCGGCCAAGATGGCGCCTATCTGGCGGAACTTCTCTTGGCAAAGGGCTATGATGTCCATGGCATCAAGCGGCGTTCCTCGTCGTTCAACACCGGTCGAATCGATAATCTCTACCAGGATCCGCATGAGAAGGACGTAAGGCTGTCGCTGCATTATGGCGACATGACCGACGCCACCAACCTCATCCGTATCGTCCAGGAGGTGCAGCCGGACGAGATCTACAATCTCGCCGCACAATCGCATGTCCAGGTGAGCTTCGAGACCGCGGAATATACCGCGAATGCCGACGCGATCGGCACATTGCGTCTCCTCGAAGCCATCCGGCTGCTTGGCCTGACGAAAAAGACGCGTTTTTATCAGGCCTCGACTTCCGAGCTCTACGGCAAGGTGCAGGAGATCCCGCAACGGGAGACGACGCCTTTCTATCCTCGGTCGCCATATGCGGCGGCAAAGATTTATGCCTACTGGATCACCGTGAATTACCGCGAAGCCTACGATATCCATGCGTCCAACGGCATCCTGTTCAATCACGAAAGCCCGATGCGCGGCGAGACGTTCGTCACCCGCAAGATCACGCGCGCGGCTGCTGCAATGAGGCTCGGCCTCCAGGACAAGCTCTACCTCGGCAATCTGTCGGCTGAACGGGATTGGGGCCATGCCCGCGATTACGTCGAAGGCATGTGGAGAATCCTTCAGCATGAAGTGCCGGACGACTACGTCCTTGCAACCGGCGTAAAGAATTCGGTCCGCCGCTTTGTCGAGCTTGCATTCAGCGAGGTCGGGATCGAGATCGAGTGGGTTGGTTCCGGTATTGACGAAAAAGGCGTCGATGCAAAATCAGGCGCTGTCCTGATCGAGGTCGATCCGCGCTATTTCAGGCCGACCGAAGTTGAGCTGCTGATCGGCGATCCTTCGAAAGCGGAGCGCGTTCTCGGGTGGAAGGCAACAACCTCGCTCGATGCGATGGTCCAGGAAATGGTTCAGTCCGACCTTGAAACGGTAAGACGGGAATCCGAACACCGGCGCCTGGACGAGGATCGCATTCGCGTTGCGGCACAGTAAGCGACGCTGGGCCGCTTCAATATGAAAATCTCGGTATTGACGGTCTGCTGGAATTCAGCGGCAACGATCAAGCACACGCTCGACAGTTTTTTTGCCCAAAATCATCAGGACAAGGAACTGGTCGTTGTCGACGGAGCCTCGACCGACGAAACGCTCGCGATCGTTCGTTCCTATGCCGGGCAAGGACTACAGATCATCAGCGAGCCAGACCGCGGAATGTATGACGCGCTGAACAAGGGGCTTGCGCTTTGCACGGGCGAAGCAATCGGGGCTCTCAACGCGGACGATGCATTTCATGACCGGTCCGTGCTTGGCAAGATCAGCGCGGCGCTCGCTGACGCCGATATTGTCCACGGTCATCTCGACTTTGTCGACAACCACGACGGCAAGCGGGTGGTTCGTCGCTGGCGGGCAGAACCAAGGCCTCGAAATGGGTTCCGTTCGGGCTGGATGCCTGCTCACCCGACCTTTTATGTTCGGCGTGGCGTTGCCGAAAAGGTCGGATCGTTCGATCTGACGCTCAAAGTCTCCTCCGACTACGATTGGATGCTGCGGGCCGTCGAGCTTCATGGCTTCAGGGTGGCGACGATGGATCAGGTCCTCGTTGACATGATGGTGGGAGGCGCAAGCACAAGAAGCTTGCGCTCCCACATCGGGCACAATCTGGAAGCGTTGCGTTCCAGGCGCCGTTGGCTTGGATCAGGCCTTGTCGACTATGCGCTTGTTGCGAAGCCCGCGCGGAAGTTGGGGCAATTCTTTGGCATTAACGGTGCCAGCACTGCCAAGCAAAGCCGGCATGGAGTAAGCTGAATAGTGGTTTCGGTAGGTGATACCCGTGCTTCGGAGGCTGGCTCAGACGTGAGTCGCAATTACGTTCACGTGTCTGCCCCCAATGGCCACCGCCAATTCTACCAGGGTCTCTTTGCCGGCCTCTTTAATCTTGAGCCAATAATGGGACGCATTGGACTTCGATTGTGGTTTGACCTGGTTCGGGCCCGGCACCTCCTGTTTGCCACGATAGATGATGACTATGCTGGTTTTATAGCTGTTGCGTTGACAAGATCGCTGATCGGACGGCGAACGGTTGGACTTTTTCTTAGGCCGTCCCAATGCTTCGAGAGCGGAAGGCTCGTTTACCGCCTCAAGAGGTGGGCTTTCCGGTGCTTGCGGCACTTGCCTCATCTGTCGCTCTTTACGATTCTGCCGTTCAAATTTGATCGTCGATTTGCCCAAATCGCGCACGGTTGGGTACACGACCCCCAGATGTGGGACATGCATGACCGCGCGACGTCTATCGAAACGTCTCAACTGTCACGCGACGTGTTGGCCGCGGCTGGCGGACGCGCCATTTTGTGCTTCCTGGGCAGCGTGAGAAAGTCGAAAGGCTTTCGATTCTTGGTCGACATCGTTTCCGACCACCCAGATCTCGTGAAAGATGTTTTTGTGGTGGCTGTCGGGAGCGTCGATCCGGCCTCTGGCGGGGACTGCGCTCGCCTGATTTCTGCCGGCGGAATGGTGGTCGACCGCTTCGTGTCCGACGATGAACTTCTGAGTCTTTACAAAACCTGCGATTTCGCCTGGTGCTGCTACGAGCCCGAGTACGACCAAGCCTCCGGCATATTCGGACGAAGCGTACAACTGGGTGCACGTCCGATCATCCGTAAAGGCTCGTATCTTGAGAAATACGCACAAGAAGGCGCAGTTGCGCCGGTCTGCCTAATTTACGGCGATACCCATGACGCTGCCGCCCATATTGCAGCCGCTGCAGCCAATCGATCCGACGGGGTCGCGGACAGTCGATCGGACAAAGCGGTTCGGCTGGGCGAAATCGTCCCTAGCTGGCGGTCCGATTTTATTCAGAAAATCCGTGCGGTCCTTTGACCCGCAGGCACACATCCATCAAATACAGCTGGCAGTCAGTTTCGGGTGCCTGCAAGGCGTGGTTCGAAAGTGTGGTCGGTTTCGAGTGTATCCGATAGTGAAGAAAGTGTTGTATTTTCATCATGCGACGGGCTTGGGTGGGGCGCCACGCAGCCTTTCCTTGCTCATCCGGGGGCTTGATCGCGAGCGATTCCAGCCAGTCGTAGCCATGCCTGAGCGGGAGGGCAATGGTGCGGTAAAGGCGTTGTTTCGCGAAGCTGGTGCCGAGGTCCTCGAAGAGAGAGATATACGGCCGTTCAATGGTTCCTCAGTAGCCCGCAATGACGCATTAAAAGATCGCGCTTATGCGATCGCTTCCTATCCACTCACTGTAAGGTGTGCAAAGCGTTTAGTTAATGATGTTCGTCCCGATCTGGTGCATCTGAATTCAACCTGTCTGGTGGCCGCCGCCGCGGGGGCGCACATGGCGTCGCCAAAATTGCCAGTGATCGCTCATGTACGCGAGCCTCTGCTCTCCAATAGGTGGGGCCGGGCGCTGGCCAGTCTTAATAGGAGGCACGTGAATGCCTTCATTAGCATTGACGAAGCTGGTTTGCGGACGCTCGGAAGCGAAGATGTAGAGGGGACAGTTGTGTACAATTTCGTCGACGAGGAAGCATTTCACTCCGATCCTGAATCGGGTGAAAGATATAGGCGCATGCAGGCTTGGGATGCTGACGATGTCGTTTTCCTATTCTTGGCTCGTGTTGCTCCGTCAAATGGCCCCCTGGAGTTAGTGAAGTTGATCGATGCGAACGCGCAAAAGTTGCATCCGTCTGCTCGATTTGTTGTTGCCGGATTCCCAAAAAGCAAGACCGGCTACGCTTTGGCTGCGTACGAAGCTGCAGGACGGAGCGCCCGATGTGTCGCAGTGGATTTCGTAGAAGATCCGGTCCCCTTGATGTTGGCTTCTGATGTCATTGTCGCTCCGTTCACTGAGCCCCACAGTGCGAGAAGTGTATTCGAGGGCGCTGCATTGGGCAAACCGGGATTGGTCTCCGACGTTCCACACTTGATAGAACTCGTACGGGACGGTCACACAGGCACAGTCTTCAGTTGGGAAGAGTCAAACACCTTTGTGTCTGCTGTTAACGGATTATGTAATAATGATAAGAGAAAGGAAATGGGGCGCGCTTCTCTAGAATTTGCTAAGGTGAACTTCTGCAGTAAGACAGGTATCGACAAAACGATGTCCGTGTATGACAAAATGCTAGAGAACAAATGATCATACGAATTGGATATCTGTATAATGCGATAAGCCGCTTCTACTGGTCCCTGAGAGCCCGCGTGCAACTGTGCATCCGCGGAGTCCCTTTCCCAAAAGGCTTTGTGGTACTTGGTCCGCTAGGATTAAGCGCGCGCGGTCAAATTTTTATTGGCGAAAACGTCACAATCGTAAACAGCTCACGTTTTAATCGAGCTGGTATCAATCATCCAACCCAGTTGGTGGCCGGACAGGGAGCAACACTGACGATTGGTGACAATACCGGGATCTCAGGAGCAGCAATATTTTGCTCCCAATCGATCACGATCGGAAACCATGTGCTTATCGGCGCGAATTGCAGGATTTATGATACAGACTTTCATCCAATAGATTTTATGGCGCGACGTGAGGGAAGACCATGCAATACTGCGCCTATAGTTATTGAAGATGATGTTTGGCTGGGTGCAGGCGTTGCCGTTTTGAAAGGGGTAACAATTGGTGCCCGGAGTGTGATAGCAGCAGGCAGCGTCGTAACAAAAAACATTGAACCAGATACATTGGCGGGAGGCGTACCAGCAAGTGCAATTGGCCGCGTGAATGCAAAACAGACGAACCAACCAACAGTCTGAAAGATCTTCGGTGCCGTCTGCGGTTTGTTCTGTAGCGGTTCCATGTAGAACTTACGAATCTGGATTAGTTACCTGGACAATGGACGATATTGGCGAAAATTATTGTGCGTAACGTTTTTATAGCGTTCCAGACGTTTTCAAACCTGATCAGACGATACTGGAGGTATATTTCAAACTCGCTCTGGTTGATTTCTGACAGACTGCTAGCGAGTCTGGTAGGCCTTTTGGTGGTGGCCGTAGTGGCTCGCTATCTCGGGCCGAGCGAATTTGGATTGCTATCCTATACGTTCTCTATGGCACTACTGTTTGCGGTTGTTGGACAACTTGGGCTCGACGGGCTAGTCATTCGAGAAATCGTCAACCGCCCTGACGATGTGCCGCGCGTACTCGGCACAGTGTTCGTCCTGAAATTCTCCGGGCATTTGCTGGGAGCCGCTGGTTTGGTCGTCTATGCGCTGTCTATCGGCGTGCATTCGACTGAGCGTGCAATGTTGTTTTTGGCCGCAGCCTTCATACCCTTAGCGTCGCTGTCAGGGTTCTTCGGCCTCTGGTTTCATTCGCGCGTTCAGGCCCGGTACAGTGCCATTTCCTCCAGCATATCCGCGCTACTGGTCGGCTTGGGAAAACTCGGGCTTGTATGGAGCGGGGCTGCAGTGATGGCGTTCGCCGCTGCAAATGTGGTCCAGGTGTTGATTGCGGCCATGCTCTCGTTCCGCTTTTACAAGCGGCAGAAAGGTCCGCCTTTGTCGGCATGGCGGTTCTCTCCGGCATTGGCGAAGGTGCTGCTCTCCGAGAGCTGGATGCTTTTTCTCGGATCCATATTTGCGATCGTCTACCTAAAAATCGATATGATCATGCTTCGCTGGCTGGCCGGGCCGGCAGAGGTTGGTACCTATGCGGTGGCGGCGACCCTTTCCGAGGCAGCATACTTCGTGCCGGCCGCGTTGGTCGCCAGTGTGTTCCCCAAGCTGATCGAGTCCGCGAAAACCGATCAGGATTTGTTCGGCAGGCAGCTTCAGACCGTTTTCGATGTCTTGTGGCTCGCGGGACTTGGCATGATCGCCACAATGTTCTTGCTTGGCGGGCCACTTATCCGGCTCCTTTTTGGAGCTCAGTACGATGCATCGATCCCGGTGCTGCTGGTTCATGTTCTGTCTGCGCCGTTCTTGTTCATGCGAATCGCATTTACGAGATGGACCATCATAGGAGGCGGCGCCACATTCTTCATGTTAACCGAAGGCCTCGGTGCGCTTACAAACGTGGCTTTTAATTTTCTTCTCATTCCCCACTATGGGAGTATTGGTGCCGCGCTTGCGACGCTCGTGTCATATGCAACGGCCACCTACCTCGCCTTGGTCATCCCACGCCGAACGAGGCCGATTTTCGTAATGATGTCGCGCTCCGCCTTTATGCCGTGGCGCGCTCCCAAAGATTTCTTCAATTATGTAAGACGAAGCGCCCATGCCTGACCGATCAGTCAGTCCAATGGCAGGACCTCTTGGCGTTCAATTGCAGCTCGGGTGAACGGGCGTCCTTGTCAGTGATATTCAGTGGCCGAAAGAAGTGGAGTTACGAGCGCATGACAGTGCTAAACAGGGTAGCGACAAAGTGGAACCACTTTGCGCAAGCTTCCAACAATACGCGAGCTGCGGTAGAATTATCCCGGCTTGGTCTGCCGTACTTGCCATGGTCCGACGCGTCCCTGCTTCCTTCTGCCCTCCAGGTCGTGCTCAACGAAATTGAAATCAATGCTCGCAAGACAGTCGTGGAATTTGGAAGTGGTATTTCCACGATTTACATTGCGCAGATCCTGTCACGGCTTGGCGGCCGGATTGTCAGCTTCGAGACCGACGCAGAATGGGCGACTTTCGTTGAGAACCGCCTCGCAGCGTTGAACCTGTCCGAATTCGCCACAGTCGTTCGCGCGCCATTGGGACCCTGTACCTTGAGCAAAAATGGCTTGAGCTGGTACGATCAATCGATCGTCGCAACGGCTGTACAGGATCTGTCGATCGATTGTGTGGTCGTCGATGGCCCGCCTGCTTATAAGACGGGATATGAATTGGCGCGTTATCCAGCACTTCCTGCGCTTGAGGCACACCTCGCGCAAGATTACGTGGTGTTTCTCGATGATATCCATCGGCTTGGCGAGCAGGAGATATTGCGCCTCTGGGCGGGCCTCTTCGGTATCGAATTTCTTTCCTATTTTTCCAAAGGCAACATAGCCCGCGGTATCCACGGCGTGGCACACTTCACCGTGTGAGGTTGCCGTGGGGTGCGACTAATCTCATGAGTCAGAGAGCCAATATTCACTGCGACGCATCCGCCGATTTCACGCGAGGCGGGATTGGTCGCCGATTTCCGCATATGAAAAATTATGTCGACCGGCGCATTTTGTTCTCTCCTGCGACAGCCTTCGCACTTGCTATTTGTGGCTTCTATGCTTTTTCCGGCATAGTAAATAGGTTTGATCCGGAAGGGAGCCTAGGATCGGTCTTGGTCAGGGCCGCCATCACTCTGATTACATTGACTTCGTTTTTACTGATGCCCTCAAAATTAAGGTCGTCGACGGCTGCTCTTTTGCCGATGAAAATATTTTTTACTTTTTATCTTTGCAGACTTATTGAGAATATCTACGTCTCGTCAATAAACATCTCGGCTGGGCCGGGAATGATATTTAGCATTTTCCTAGTGACTGGTGTCGGCGCAGCGCTTCTGATCTCGTCGATGGATAAGGGTATAAAAAACATAGATTTGACTTTCGCAATGACCGCACTTTGTGTAATTTTTATAGTCGGACTTTACCTGAATAGAGAGATTCTGCTACAAAATAGTGTTGTTGATAATAGTAGAATGTCAGTTGATAAGATAAATCCAATCGCGATGGGTCATACAGCATTTGCCTTTCTGATATACTTCGCACTGGTTTTAGGAAAGACGAAAAAGTTAACGGTTCAAGCCATAATATTTTGTCCAATTCTTTTTTTGATTGTTGTTTTTGCTAAATCGCGCGGTGCGTACATTGCCGGTGCCGGCGCCCTCTTGGTCTATGTACTGTTGCTCAAGGGGTCAAAAAGAGTATTTGCTGTTTGCGGGGCATTCGCGATCGCTTTAGTGGTTTTGGCGAGTAGCGGCGTGGAGCTGATCGACGTTGTCATTGCGAGACTTCAGACGATCAACGTGGATGCCGATCAATCGACGATGATACGCAGTCAATTGTTCGCTGGAGCCTGGTCGCAGTTTCTAGAAAGCCCGGTGTTGGGGCGTTATGCGGTCGAGATGCGGTTCAATTTCTATCCTCACAACATCTATCTTGAATCCCTGATGGCGATGGGGGCGCTTGGATCATTGCCGTTTGCGGCTCACATAGTGTTGGCACTCAGATCGACGGTCGGTATCATTCGGTCCGGCAAATTCCCGCTCGCTGCGGTGCTGGCTGCGGTGCTATTCATCAGGGAAGCGATCGCCGGCATGGCGAGCGGCAGCCTATGGGGAAATTCGCTTTTCTGGGTTACCTCCGCTCTGACGATATCGTTTTGGTATGGATACCAGGGATTTCTTGCCAAAAACCGCAATCCAGAGATTAGGGCTTACTAGGAGTCGAGCCTATTAGAGTTGAGTGTCCCGTAGCGATCAGTAGGCTGACAGTAAATTGAAGTCCTATTTCGATCGGTACCAGCGTTCGTTTCGTCCTCGAAGGGGTCCAACTTCGCCTGATTGGCTGCAGGCACTCGCGCCGTGCCAGCGGGTCGCCGCTGGTCGGCCAACACGGATCGCTATCAGCGCTCTAGGCCTCCGAGATTAAATTCCAACGGGAACCAACCATGCGTATTTTTCAAAATTCCGGGATCTCGCCTAGCTACCGGGCCAGACTCGCTGGACTTGCGACTGGGGTTCGTGGGTTCGAGCCGCAGAAGCAAGTGTTTTTGAACGACCGCTACGGGGCGGCGCATATCCTGTCGCCGGTGCACGCCGGCAGCCCTGAAGCCTTTTTTACGAACGGAGACGACGAATCGCTGCAGCGGGCATGGGCGCTCGAAAACGGGCTGGGCGAAGATGCATCGCTGGCCGATATCCTTCTTGCCCAGATCGAGCATCACAAGACGGACATCTTCTACAATCTTGATCCATTTCGTTACGACGCCTCTTTCGTGCGACGGCTGCCGGGGCATGTGAAGCGAAAGATTGCGTGGCGTGCTGCGCCAGGCAGGATCGATTTTTCCGGTTATGATCTCGTCGTTTGCAATTTCCAGTCGATGCGAAAGCTTTGGGAAGAGCAGGGCGCCAGGACCGCCCACTTCTTTCCTGCTCACGATCCGGAACTCGATGCCGTTGCCGCGAACCGGAACAGGGATATCGATGTCCTTTTCTTCGGCGGCTACAGTCGTCATCACCAACGCCGCAGGCAGATTTTGGAAGCTGTCGCAAGCCTATCCAGCCGCCGCCGCGTCGTCTTCCATCTCGACCTGTCGCGCTATACGCCACTCGCCGAGACGCCGCTTGGCTGGTTCGGTCCCCTGCGCGCGGTGCGGCGGCCGCGCACTATCCGCAGTGTCAGCGCGCCTCCTGTATTCGGTCGCGCTATGTATGCCGAACTCGGAAGAGCCAAAGTCGTGGTCAACGCGTCGATCGACATGGCGGGTCCGGACCGTGGCAACATGCGCTGTTTTGAGACGATGGGCGCTGGCGCTCTGCTGATATCCGATTCCGGCAATTATCCCGCACCGATGCGCGACGGGGAAACCATGGTCGTCTACGAGCAACCGCAGGACGCATTGGATAGAATCGAACGGCAATTGGATAGCGGAAACTGGGACGAGATCGGCCGGGCGGGGAACCGCGCAATTCGTGAAGAATACAGCAAAAAACGCCAGTTCGAGCGGTTTCTCGAATTGGTATAGCTGACGATCGATTAGTCTATGGGGTCTTCCCCATCTCCCGAAGGAATCTCAAAGTGGCCTGCCACCACTCCGCTTTTTCATCCCATTTCGCTGGCCGATAGGGCGAATTGCTGCCAATGGTACCCCATATAACGATTCCGTCGGCCAGCCTCCTGCAAGTGTCCAGTTGGGCATACCAGAGGTCGCCCGGCAGAAAGGCCAGGGTCTTATGAAACTGCGGCCACAGAAAGCAGTAGACCGGCTTTCCCTGGGCGATTCTTCGTGTTTCCCCAATGTTGGCTTGCGCATAGGCCACCCAAGCTTCCTTGTCGCCGTAAAATGTATACAGGGAGGGAAATAGCGCATCGACATAAGGGACGAGGGAGGATGCGATCTTGGTGTTTTGCTGCTTCCAATCGTCCAGTTCAACTGCGCCCTGATGGCCGATCGCTCTCCAATGATCCCTGATCGGCAAGACAGCATAAAGTCCGAGCTTTACGCTCGGGTCTGCCTTTCTGAATGCGCTGAGCGTCTTCTGATATTTCGCGATGGACGATGCTTGATCCGGACCCTCAAGGGGCCAGCTTTCAATGTCGACATTGAGATATTCGTTGCTCCTCGGCACTGCCAGCGCTTGCCGCACCTGGCCGGCGTCGGGAACATCTGGTCCCAGAACATGAGGGTCCACGATCGTAAGATGCTCGAAGCCGAACGCCCGCAAATCGGGCCCGCCGGCGAAGTTCATAGCTTCGAAAAGCCTGAACGGAGCGTGCGTTTCCGCCGTTGCGGGCCATGAGCCGATTAGAAAGCATATCACGCAGAATACTGTCTTGAAAAACATGATGCTCGGTATCCGTGGTCGCAACGGGTGAGTTTTGCGCGAACGGAATTCGCGCGGCTCGAATTCTCGTGACCTGAACTTGACGAGTCTGGAAACGGTAGCTTAGCTGGTCGTCTCGAACAACCTCCTGACTGAAGCGTGATCGACGCTGGAAATTATCCGCCTGGAACGGTGGACGGGCGAAGCATGCAAGCCTATGACCGAACGCGCTGTCGCACTCGTCAAGCTGAGGCTGTTGTGGGCGCATCTGACAAATCTGACGAGGAGATCGAGATCGTTGTGACCGAGATCGTTGTGAACGTGCCACCTTATGCAGTTGTCGCCGAAAATCCGGCGCGGATGATCCAGCATATGGTTTCTCTCGATGCCTGAAGCGGCCATGACCTGGGAAGACGCCGTCCGCTGGTGCATGAGCGAGCCTTCGATGAAAGAACTCGCCCGCGCCGCCTATTTCGACGATCCAGTCGTGGCCGCGCAGCGCTATCACGAAAGCGCCGAGTTCGACGCGATTCGCAGTATGATCCCGCGCAAGGTGGGCCGTGCTCTCGATCTTGGCGCCGGCAACGGCATCCTCTCCTACGCCCTGGCGCGCGAAGGGTGGTCTGTAACCGCTGTTGAGCCTGATCCGAGCGCACTCGTCGGTGCCGCTGCGATCCGGGCGCTTGCCCAAAGCACAGGCACGCCCATCGAGGTGGTCGAAGCGTTTGGGGAGGCGATCCCGTTGTCCGCCGCAGGCTATGATCTGGTCGTCGCACGGCAGGTGCTTCATCATGCCCATGACCTTCCGGCTTTCTGCCGCGAAATGGCGCGTCTTTCTCGTGAAGGCGCGACGGTGCTGTCGTTGCGCGACCACGTGGTCTCCGGGCCGCAGCAACTCGAGCCGTTTCTGCGCGCCCACCCGCTTCATCATCTCTACGGTGGAGAGAACGCCTTTACGCTGGTTGGCTACCGCGCTGCAATCCAGGGGGCCGGGCTGACGATCGATCGCGAACTGATCTCGTTCCAGTCTGTCGTGAATTATGACCCAATGACACCATCCGAGATTCGCGACAGGCTCGCCAAAATCTTTGGTCCGTTTTCCCCGGTTGCTCGCCTGGCTCTTTCGCCTGTGCCCTTTGGTGTCGTCGCCAGGGTCGCCGCCTCGCTTGACCGCCGGCCTGGGCGCCTGGTCTCTTTCCTTTGCCGCAAGTACGGGCCTTTGCCACAAGCACGGGAAGGGCTGATTTCTTGACGCACTCGAAAGAGGCAATGCCTGTCTGGGTGACTGGAGCCGGCGGTTTCATCGGCCTGCACCTAGCTCGTTTTCTTGCTAAAAAGGGGTGCCACGTCATCGGCTTCGGTCGAAAGAAAGCACCGGGTTTTGCGTTGGCGACCGGCGGCGTATTTTTTTCCGGTGGGATAGCCGTGGAAACAATGGATGCAGCTCTGGCAGCGCATGGTCGGCCATCAGCCGTGTATCATTTGGCGGGTGGCGCAACGGTCGGCCAGTCGATTGCCGATCCCCTCAAGGACTTTGAACAAAGCGTTGTCTCTGCGGCTCGTGTCCTCGATTTCTTGCGCCGCCACGCACCCGATGCACCTGTCGTTCTTGCATCCTCCGCGGCCGTCTATGGCGGCGGCCATTTCGGTTCGATCAGGGTCGACGCGGCGCTCGATCCCTATTCTCCCTATGGCTATCACAAACGCATGGTTGAGGAGCTTGGCCGGTCATATTGTGCCGCATACGGCCAGCCAGTCTCGGTGGCTCGGCTCTTTTCGGTCTATGGCGAAGGGTTGCGCAAGCAATTGCTCTGGGATCTCTGCGGAAGGCTCGCGGCAGGCGAAACCGATATTGTGCTTGGCGGCATGGGTACGGAGATGAGGGATTGGCACCATGTCTCGGATGTCGTGCGGCTGATCCATTGCATTTTGCCTGAAGGCGAACCGCGCTTCGCCGTCTATAATGGCGGTGCGGGCGCTCCTGCGTCCGTCAGCACGATTTCCAGCATGGTTTTGGAGGCCTGGGGCGGGAACCATCGCCTCTCGTTTTCTGGAGAATCCCGGCGAGGCGACCCTGTCAATCTGATCTCGGATCCGTCCGGCGTCCCGGAGGGGCTTCAGTTGCAGGTGCCGCTCAGCAGGGGCATTGCCGGCTATGTCGATTGGTATCGCGCTGAAATTCTCGCCGAGCCGGTCGGCCATCTGCGACGCTCCGCGCCTTGATTACCGTCGGCTTCACTCTCATCGGCCGCGGAACCTGGTCAGGCGGCGAGTCCTATCTACGCAACATGCTGAGCGTCGTCGCCTCTGAACTGCGTGGTAAGGTGCAGGCGAAACTGTTTCTTACACCTGAGCAGCATTCAAGCGTTGGCGCGTCCTTCGATCATATGTTGGCTGCGCCTGCTATTGTCGATGACCGGGTCACGGGCGCCGGGCTCGGCAGGCGAGGGCTGATCGCACTTGCTGGCGGAAGTGACCGTGCCTTCGCGGATCTTGTCGCTGCGCAAGGCATCGATGTCGTGTTTGAAGTCGCCCAGTGGTTCGGCAACCGGTTTCCAGTGCCGGTCGTTTCCTGGATTCCGGATTTCCAGCACCGTCGTTTGCCGCACCTCTTTCCGCGTAGCACCTGGTGGCGCAGGGATATCGGCTATCGCCTGCAGACGTCCGGAAATCGCACCATAATGCTCTCGAGTGGGGACGCGCTGGCGGACTGCGAAAAATTCTATCCGACCTCGCGCAACAAGACCGCTGTCGTGCGGTTCGCTATCGATCTCGATCCCGGTGCCATCCTGGCGCGTGCCGATGAGGCGCGCCAGGCACATGGTCTGCCCGCGCGTTTCTTCTTTCTCCCCAATCAATTTTGGATCCATAAGAACCATAGGCTGGTCATAGAGGCGTTGAAGCATATAGACCAAATCGAGGCGCTGGGCTCCTTGCCGCCGATAATCCTTACGGGGCGCACCACCGATCCGCGCGACCCGACATTGTTCAAGCGCCTGATGGAGCTTGCGGAAACGCACCGGCTCGGCAGCCATTTTCGACACCTCGGCTTGATTCCCTATGACGATGTCGTCGCCCTGATCGGTGCCGCAGACTATCTCCTGAACCCCTCCCACTTCGAGGGGTGGTCGACCACGGTCGAGGAAGCGAAGTCGCTGGGCACGCCGACGCTGCTGTCCGACATTCCACTGCATCGCGAGCAGGCGCCGGAATCGCTCTTCTTCGCACCCGAGAGTGCAGAAGCACTGGCGCAGCGACTCCTGGAAGCCGGGCAGCGCCCACGCTTGGCCCGCGACAGTGTCGCCGTGCTACAAGGTCGGCAACAGATGCGCCGCCGAGACTACGCGGCAGCGCTCCTTGCTTTGTTTGAAAATGTCAGAGGTGTCACCCAATGACCGAGCGGATCGTCAGTTTTGTCATGAGCGGCGGCGTTGGCTCGCGGCTGTGGCCGCTGTCGCGCGAGGACAATCCCAAGCAGTTCCATGATTTTTCGGGCGATGGTTCGATGCTGGTCAAGACCTTGCGCCGGCTGACGGCGCGGCCGAAGGGCGAAACGCCGGTCTTCCTGATTGCATCGGAGCGGCACGCCGACCGCGTCCACGCCGATCTCGCCGGCCTCGACCTTTCCGGCGGCGGCCCGTTGTTCGAACCGACCGGCCGCAATACTGCCGCCGCCGTTGCCTTGGCGACGCTGCGCACCTTGTCCGAATTTGGCGACAGCCTGGTGCTGGTGGTGCCGTCCGATCATGAGATCACGACCGCACGGCAATTCTGGCAGAGCGTGGAAAACGGCACCAGTGCTGCGCGTGCCGGCCGGCTGGTGGTGTTCGGCATCAAGCCTGGCCAGCCGGAGACCGGCTACGGCTATATCGAGGTCGCCGACGAGAAGGATGGCATCTACGATGTCTCGCGTTTCGTCGAGAAACCAGACCTCGCAACCGCGCAGAGCTATTTGGCGGCCGGCAATTTCTACTGGAACACCGGCATCTTCCTGTTTCGCGCCAGCGCCATGCGCGACGCCTTCACGGCTTTCGAGCCCGAGATCTGGAAGGCCACCGAACTTGCCTATCAGGCGGCGACGTCAGATCTTTCCGGTCTGTACATGCCTCTGGAACTCTACGCCGCCATTCCGTCGACGTCGATCGACTATGCGATCATGGAGCGCGCCAGCCACATCGCCATGGTGCCGGCCGGCTTCCGCTGGAACGATCTCGGTTCATGGCAATCACTGCTCGATGTCGGTCCGTCCGACAATGACGGCAACGTCATCGTCGGCGATGTCGTCGCCATCGACTGCGAGAACTCCTACATCCGCAGCGACAGTCGCTTGCTCTCTGCCATCGGCTTGAGGGACGTTGCCATCGTCTCGACCGCCGATGCCACCTTCGTCGCCCCAGTCAGCCGCAGCCAGAACGTCAAGAAGATCGTCGAGCAGCTCGAAAAGAGCGGCCGGCTGGAAACCAGGTTCACACCCGCCGGCGACCGCGTCATCGAAAGCGGCGCCTGGCGGCGCCGTGTGCACCACTGGTTGTTTGAAGAGACGGTGCCGCTGTGGTCCACCGTCGGGGTCGATGAGCGCCATGGCGGTTTCCACGAAGCGCTCGGCTTTGACGCCACACCGCTGATGAAGCCCAAGCGCATGCGCACCATGGCCAGGCAAGTCTACGCCTTCGCTGTCGCCAAGGCGCGCGGCTGGGACGGGCCCGCCGACCGGTTGATCAGCCACGGCCTCGAATTCATGGCCAGGAACGGCCGCACCGACAATGGCGGCTGGGTGCGCACGCTCAGTGTCGACGGCACGGTCGCCGACCCCACCGAGGATGCCTACGATCATTCCTGCGTGCTCCTGGCGCTGGCGCATGCCCATATGGTCGGCAATCCTGATGCATTGCGGCTTGCCGAAGAAACGTTTTCGTTTCTCGACGCGCATCTCGAGGATCACCGCATGACCGGCTTTCTCGAAACGTCGAGCGGCGCGGGCGAACGGCGTTCCAACCCGCACATGCATCTGCTCGAGGCTTTCCTGGCCTGGCATCAAGCGACCGGCGAGCTCGCCTATCTTCGCCGCGCCGCGCGCATCGTCGATCTGTTTCGCAGCCATTTCTTCGATCCGGAAAGCTGGACGCTGGGCGAATATTTCGATGCCGAGTGGAGGCCGGCGGAGGGCGAGAAAGGTACATGGACGGAACCCGGCCACCATTTCGAATGGGCCTCGCTGCTGGTCGACTTCACCGGGCGCAGCGGCCAAAGTGACCTGACCGGCTTTGCCAGAAAGCTCTATGCCTCGGCCATCGCCAATGGCCTCAATCGCGCCACTGGCCTTGCCTATGGCGCCGTCTCGCGGCAAGGCCTGCCACTCGATCTTGTCTCGCGCAGTTGGCCGCAGGCCGAAGCAATCAAGGCGGCGATTGCACTGGATGGTTCAGGCGGTCCCGATCTCAAGCCCGAGATCGAAGCGCGTGTCGGCCGCCTGTTCCGTTGGCACATCAATCCGGCACCACTCGGCCTGTGGATAGACCGGATCGACGAGCGGGGCCGCTCGCTGGCGACCGATGTGCCGGCAAGCATCTTCTACCACCTGGTCTGTGCGCTGACCCAATATCTCGACAGCACCATCGGCGAGCCTCGGTAGAGCGGTTGACAGAATAAAAAGCCTCTTCGATTGAAATCGGTCTGATGTTTTTCGAGCCAACATCGGTTTTCTTGACCCAATGTCGGGGCCCCATCAGCCGCTGTCGATGCGACCAAACAAATGGTGTGGTTGCGCGGGCGTTTCCGTTGGCGATAGAGATGCGTGCTTGGCCATGGCGGGAGTAGGATATTGTCGCTCAAGAAAATAGGCTTGCTGGGACTCGTTGCCTTAGCGTTTGCGGTTGGCTTCTTTGCCATCATCGTGGAAAAAGGGACGCCTGTTCGACCGCAACCCGCAAAGCCGCAAGCGGCACTTGAGCCGTTTGACGGCAAGCTTTCCATCCAGGCAGTCGATGATCTTCGCGTCGCCGGCCGCAAGATTGTGTTGTGCGGCGTGGCGTTTACTAAGCCGCAATCCATGCGTGCCATGGTAACGGAGGCGGCGCGCCGGGACTACCAAGGGCTCGCCCTGACCTGCAAGCCGGTCGGCAAGGGGACGCCCTGCGACGGCAATGTCGCCTCAAAGTTTGGTGATGCCATCGTTGTGCAATGCCTCACGTCCGATGGCACGGATTTGGCCGCGAAACTTGCCGAGAATGGCATCTTGTGCGGACAGCCCGCGCAGGCTGGTTCGACCTACAAATCTTGCTTATCGGGTTCGTAGCTCACGGCTTCCTAACTGCCCTCGCGTCCGTCATTCCCACGAATCGCGACTGTCATGAAACGAAAGGCAAGGATGTGCGATAACGTCAAACAGAGTCGACCATAATCCCTTTACGAAGTTCGGCGCGATGGCGGCCATCAAAGGCCACGAAATAGACCTGACTTTCCGTCAATTTCCAGAAGGGCCGGCAGCGAAAATGCTAAATCAAAAATCTGCCAGTTGAGTGTGTCCAATGAAACACAGCGGAAGCCAAAAAGTATTCTCGCAAATGCCAAACAGGTTGGAATCAAAGCAAAAAGCTGTTACGCGCTTGGTCAATACCTTGGTACTTGGGCGGGGCCGAGGTGCGGCGGGACAAAAAGGATCGAAACGAATGAACGTTATAGTTAAAAGTGCGTTAGCCGGATTTGTCGCCTCGATCTGCTTCGGTCCGGTTTCGTCTTTCGCCCAGGACGCGCCATGCACATGTACGACAGCCTATCAGGCAGCAGCGAATTCGATTGGTTCCATAGGGCGCGCCACCGGCGACGTAATGGTTTCGCAAGCTGCCGGCTATGGCCCGGCCAAAGCGGGAAGTGCCCTGGATTTCGGCAGCCGCGTAGTGGTCGGGGCCAGGGGATCGGCTTCCGTCAATATCGGTGGCTGCAACCTGGATGTGCCGGCGAATTCAAGCCTCGACATTTCCCGTGTCGAGAACAATATCTGCCTGAAGGTCGTGGGCTCCGAGCAGACGGCGGCCGTTGGTGTGAGCCCTGAGCATACGGGGCAGATTGCCCCGAGCGGCGCCCGGTCCAACACCCCGCTCTTTATTTTTGGGGGCATGGGTCTTGGCGCTGGTGTCCTTGCTGCAACGCAGGATGACGGCGACGACGGCGCTGTCAGCCGTTAAGCGCAGTTAAGACAATACCGGCAGAGGCATGTGACTGCCTCTGACGTATTGTATTGCCGGCGCCTCTGTGCCTTGGCCTTGGCGCGCCGGCTGGAGTCGGGATATTGATGGAATTCGTCAACCATACCGCTCTATTATTTGAGTTGAAGCTGAATGCGCTTCGTCTTGGGCGATTCGTCTCGTCCGACTCGACCAGGTGGCACTGTGACAGGTGGCGCGGCAACGCTGATCATTAGCTTGCAAGATGACGATAGCGCTGTCAGCGAATAGCTTGAGTTCTACCGCACTGCATGGACTTGATGGATGCGTCATTCGCTGTCGTGCGGATGGCGCATTTACCTGTTATCCGGGAGAAGTTGCTACGTTGCTTCAATGTGGCCACAAACGCCAATGATCGACCTGCATTCCCATATCTTGCCCGGCCTTGACGACGGCTCGTCCAGCCTTGCTGAATCGCTGGAAATGGCGCGGCTGGCGGTGGCAGATGGAACGACCCATATGGCGTGTACGCCGCATATCGTGCCAGGCATGTACGAAAACCGATCGGCAAATATTGCCCGCGCGGTTCAAGGGTTGGAGCAGGCGCTGAGCCGCGCCGCAATACCGCTTGCTCTTTACGTTGGCGCCGACGTGCATATAGCGCCGGATCTTCCGGAGCAATTGGCGCTGGGTAGCGTGCCGACCTTGAACAGGTCGCGTTATTTTCTATTCGAACCGCCGCATCACGTTCTACCGCCAAGACTGGAAGATCTTGCTCTGCGCCTCATAAACGCCGGGTTCATTCCGATTCTTACCCATCCTGAGCGGCTGACCTGGATCAAGACGAATTACGATGTTGTCGAGAGGTTGAATGCAATCGGCTGCCTTGTTCAGCTTACGGCAGACTCGATTGTTGGTGCTTTTGGACGTACGGCACTTTACTATTCGGAAAAGCTGATTGACGAGGGTAGGGTGGATATCATCGCATCGGACACCCATGGCGCCACCCGCCGGCGACCTGGGCTTACGCAGGCCGTCGCCGCGGCGGCGAAGCGATGTGGGGAAGACGAGGCCCGCAACATGGTGTTGAAACGTCCAGGCGAAATATTGGCGAACCGGACTCTCGAGCCGGTCGGAAAGGCACGCTCGAAAAAGCCAAGCCCCGGCAACGTCGGTCGCTTTGCAGGATTGGGTCGCTTGTTGAAGGGTGGGACTGCGTAATGGGCGTTTTTCATTTCGCAAAAAGCCATACGGGCGCGATGTGTGTCTTGCTCGCTTCGCTCTCAATCTCCGCCTGCACGAGCACCTCGTCAACGACATCGTCTTCGCCGACTTCGGTCGATGCGCTGCAACTGACGTCATCGTCGGCGCCGCTCTCGGGCGGCGGTGCCCTGCAGGTCGTAAAGGACCTGCCTTCGCCGCAGAACACCCAGAACGGCAACGAGCAGCCTTTGTCGCCGAACGATGTGCTCGATGTGAATGTGTTCCAGGTCGGCAATCTGAACAGAACCGTTCAAGTGGACGCGGGCGGGCAAATTTCGCTTCCACTTATCGGGACCGTCACCGCGGCAGGAAAGACCGTCCGTCAGCTTGAGCAGGAAATCGAAACGGCCTACGGCGCCAACTATCTGCAGTCGCCCGATGTGTCGGTCTACGTCAAGGAATCGATCGGACAGCGCGTCACCGTCGACGGCGAAGTCACCAGGGCCGGTATTTTTCCGGTGTCGAGCAATTCTTCTCTCATCGATGCGATCGCCCTTGCTGGAGGGTTCAATGCCGTTGGCGACGCAAAAAAGGTGTTTGTTTACCGCAATATCGGCCCAAACACATTGGTCGCAAATTACGATGTGGAGCAGATTCGTGCTGGCAAGAGCCGCAACCCACGTATCTATGGTGGCGACAAGATTGTCGTCTTTGCTTCGAAATCGAAAATTGCGCTGAACAATCTCAAGGACGCCCTCGGTGTCGCCTCGAGTGCGGCGAGACTTGCCGTGGTCCCCGGATTGTAAATCACGGCCGGCCAGAATTACGCACAGAGACAAACCTAAGGTTGCCACGCACCATGCTCGATCGTAACAGGCAGCATCAAATCGCAGGCCCAGGGCATGGCCAAGCCTTGTCCCCCGACCTTTATTATGACGGTGCGCAAAACTATAGCGCGTATGGTCGCGATTACGCGGAGCAGGACGAGGGCTTCAATCCACTCAGGCTGTTTTTTTACGCTGTCCAGTATCGGTGGCTGATCGTCATGATGGTCGCGGGCGGACTTGTCGCCGGCATCGTCGTTACCATGATGCAGACGCCAAAATATCGGGCAACAGCGCAATTGGAAGTGCTGGTTCCTTCGGCCAAGGTCTTCCAGGACATTGAGGTGGTCTCGGAAGCCGGCGACGAGTATCGGACCTTTCTAACCGCCCGGGAAAAGCTGAAAAGCCGGGCTTTAGCGCAACGCGTGGTGTTCCAATTAGGGCTTAGCGAAAAGCCGGATTTCCTGTTTCCGACCCCGAACTTCTCGCTTAGCAATATTTTCTATCGTGCCTTCGGAATTTCCAAATCGCCTGCCATTGAAGAGACAACCCCGGAGGAACGTGAGAAGATTGCAATCGGTCGCGTTCGAGGTGACCTCACAGTCGATTTGGTCCCCAATACAAGCCTGCTGTCGATTGCGTTTGCCGACCAGAACCCGAAATATGCAAGTGACATAGCCAATCAGGTCGCACAAAGCTTTATCGATCAACGCCTCGATCAGACCAGCGAAACCTCAGACCTGGCACGGCAGTTCATCCAGGAACAGGTTCTGCAGGTAAAGCAGAAGCTCCAGAAATCCGAAGAGGATCTGGTCGCTTATGCAAAGGATGTTGGCATTACGATAACCGGCGACGACAAATCGCTGATTGGGTCGAATATCGAGGCCCTGAACACCGCGCTCGCGACAGCAATCCAGGAACGTCTCGATGCCGGACGAATGGTGGACCAGATAGACAAAGGTCGCGGGGCGAGTCTTGGCCCGGTCTTGGAAAGCGAAGGCCTGCAGAAGATCACCGATAAACTGGCGGATTTGACCAGCCAGTATCAGCAGAAGCTGGGCATATTGAAGCCTGGCTTTCCAGAAATGCAGCAACTTCAGGCGCAGATCAAGGAGCTGCAACGGCTTTATAACAATGGCGTTTTGACTATAACCGATTCGTTGCGGCAGAAATACCAGGAGGCTCAGAACAAGGAGGCCGACCTCAAGTCAAAACTTGCCGAGATGGAGAAGCAGCAGGTCATCTTCAACGATAAAAACATCAAATACACGATCCTGAAGCGCGAGGTTGATTCGAATAGGTCTCAGTATGATAATCTTATTGCCAAGCTGAACGAGGTCGGCGTCAGCTCTGAACTCAAGACACAAAGTGCGGCAATCGTCGATTTCGCGACACAGCCTAATAATCCTTATTCTCCGCGCCTGAGCATCAATCTTGCGGTCGCTTTGGCTCTTTTCTTGGCTCTGAGTGCATCAATTATTTACATCATCGAGTTGTTGAACAACACCTTTACCAATCCTGAGCAGATCGAGAAGGAGTTGGGATTGGCGATGCTCGGCATCTTGCCGCTAGTCGATGATCGGGAACTCATAGCCAGTATCACCGACCAGAAATCAGGATTGTCCGAAGCCTACCGTTCGCTTCGAACCTCGTTGCAGTTCTCCGGCGCCGAAGGTGCGCCGCGATCGCTGTTGGTCACGAGTTCGGAACCGTCGGAAGGCAAGTCGACCACGTCGTTCAAGCTCGGGCAGGATTTTGCAGCACTCGGTGCAAGGGTTCTGATTGTTGATGGCGATCTTCGAAAGCCGAACCTTCATCGGCTGTTTGGTCTCGACAACACTATCGGACTGAGCAATCTCCTGACGAACACCGTCCGCAAAGAGGATCTGGCAAGCATTTTCAGGGCGACGAAATATCCTAATGTGACCGTCCTGACCTCTGGAACGATCCCGCCCAACCCTGCTGATTTGCTCTCGTCGCCGAAGATGGCGCTGATCGTTACCAATCTCGGCAAGCGCTTCGATCTAGTCATAATCGATGCCCCGCCGATCGTCGGCCTTTCAGATGCCCCCATTCTCAGCCGGCTTGCCGAGGGAACATTGATGGTCATCTCTACCAATCAGGTGACACGCAAGTCGGCGAAGACGGCGTTGAAGCGCCTGCGAGCTGCCGGCGCGAATGTGGTCGGAGCCGCGATGTCGAAGTTTGCAGTGAACAAGTTCGACTATAACTACGCCTACAAATATATGAACTACCAGTATTACGACTACGGCACCCCGAAAATTGAGGGCAAAGTCGATGACGGAGCAGACCAGCCCGCTTATACAAAATCTCCGGCGTTCAGGCGTTTGGTTCGTCGCATCCGTGCTAGCGTTGGCGGCTTCGTCGATCGGGCTAAGTCGATTTCTTGAAACCGAAACGCCAACCGTTTCCATCGCGCTGGATCCGCTGAACGTCAATGCCTTGATAGGTGAGATTACCGACGACCTGAACGATACAAGCAACGCCCCAGATCTCGACGCATTGCTTGCCAGGGCCGAAAGCGCGCTTCGCTTTGATCTTGCGGACGCACGTCTCTACAGCCTGATCGGCGAGATAAAGTACCGACAAGGTGCAAAAGACCAAGCCTACGAATTTTTCGATCAAGCTCGAAAATTATCCAAGACCGAGATCCACGCGCTCCAGAGGTCGATAGGCCGCTCGATCGAAACGGGCGATCTGTCAAAGGCCGTCGGCGAGATCGACATTTTGCTGCGGCGATGGCCAGATCAATTTCCTGAAATCGCCGAGGGGCTCCCGACAATCCTCTCGAACCCCGATGGATACCAGGCTGTGCTGGCAGCCATCAGGGCCGCGGCGCCCTGGAGGGGCAATCTGTTGGTCGCGCTGGGCCAAACCCCGGACGGGCTCGATTTCGCAAATCGGCTGCTGCTCGATTTGACCGGGTCAGGTGCGCCACCGAACTCGAGCGAATTGTCCTCTGTGATCCACGGCTATATTCGTCAGAAAGAATATGAGCAAGCGTATCGGTTGTTTCTTTTCAGTCTGTCCGATCAAGAACGGAAATTGGGCGGATATATTTTCAACAGCACATTTGAGCCTGTATCCAGCGGCAAGCCTTTTGATTGGCAGGTCGGGGGTCAGTCGGGCCTGGAAGTTACGTTTGCAACATCCCGAGATGCGGTCGAAGGTGAGGGGGGAGCGACGGTCCGTTTCCTGAATACGCCCGTCAAGAACACTGCTCTTCAGCAGTATATCCAACTGCCTCCAGGCTCCTACAAGATTTCTCTGGCTGCGTCTGCGAGAAACCTGAAGCTTCCTAAAGAGTTGTTCTGGTCGATCAGGTGCGTGGGGCCCGCTGGCGAAATAGCGCGGTTCAATATTCCGGAGGGTACATATAGTCGTCAGGCGCTCAGTCATGATTTTTCGGTTGGACCGGCTGGGTGCCCCATGCAATTATTGAAGCTGGAAACTGCCGCCATTGCCGAGAGCTGGCGCTTTCGATATGTCGGCACGGTGGTAATGCACAAATTGAGCATCGAGAGACTTTCATCTTGAGCGACCGGCCATCGGAATGGGATAAATATCTCCTCGGATCGGTTCTGTTTATATCGCTGCTGATCGGCGGTGGCACTGCAAGCGGCCTTTACACGGACACGCTGATTGAGGTCGCGGCAATTGTGGCGGCGGCCTCGGTCTTTTCACAGACCTCTGGCCAAAGAGTCCCCCATTCTGTTCTGTGGCTGCTTATGTTCGCTGTGGCGCTGGTGATTTTGCAAATCGTTCCGCTGCCTGCGGCTATATTCAGCGGATTGCGACCGGAGCCGTTGCTCGCAGATTCCGGGCTGGTTGGAGAAACCCGATTTCGGTTCGTCAGTGTCGGCGTTGGACGGACGATCGAATCTCTGTTGTATCTGGTGGCGTCGGCGGCGTTTTTTTTGAGCGTATTGCGTTTGCGTGTCGAGCAGGTCCGTGCGCTTCTGCCGTTCTTTTTTATGGGTGTTATCTGCAACGGCTTGGCAGGCGCGATTCAATATTCGCTCTCGGATGACATCGCCATAGAGGGATTGTTGCCTTTCACGATCAATGCCGGGCTTTTTGCCAACCAGAATCATTTTGCGGCATTGCTTTTTGTTTCTATCCCCTTCGTCGTTTATTACGGTCTGTTCCGAGGACATCTTTTGTCCGGATCGCTCGGGCTGGCCACGCTTTTACTGCTCCTTTTGGCCGCCGGTTCGCGTGCCGGCGTTCTGATCGGGTTGGCGATCACCGTACTGTCCATAGTCTTTCTTTCAGCGCGTTCCAGGATGAGTGGGTTCAGCATCCTTGCAGTTTTCATAGGACTTTCAGCCTATACGATAGGCGCATGGACGAAGATCGATGCCGAGGCGATTGATCCAGCTTTCGGGCGAGGAGAGTTTGCGCGCACCACCATTGAGGGGATCAAAGAGAATTGGGCAACCGGCGTTGGGTTTGGAAATTTTCAAAAGGCCTACCAGATATATGAAAAGGAAGAGATGATTTTCAAGCAATATGTAAATCATGCTCACAATGAATATCTTGAAATAGCTTTCGAAGGCGGAGCTCTTGCTGTTCTGTTAATGACGCTTTATTTCGCAATGCTTTTCATGGCGCTTACTAAAGTTCGCCGCGATCCCCTTCAAAAGGCGGCGTTTCTCTCGGTGTCGTTTCTTCTCATCCATTCACTCGTCGATTATCCATTGCGAACCGAGGCGCTTGCAATGACGTTCGCCTTTATGAACGCCATTATCTTCCACAAAGGACTTGCAGGCCGTTCGGCCCAGAAGAACGAATTGATCGAGATCGACCACAACGGTGGCAAGTTGTTTGTTCCGATCGGAGCTTCGTCGTAGCGCCTTTCGGCGACGGCTCCGCTCTTCCATCAGCGGTAGGTAGCGTTCTGCCCCCAGGATATGTCTCGGAAACCAGGAAGATCATCAGGACTGCGTCCAGAAGAGGATTGCGATTGTACCAGCGCCGCACAGGCTGATCTCGGCCCTTCGGGAATATTTTTCTTGGGCCGCCAAGCCCATCAGCCCGTTGAGCAGGAATTTCCGGTTTCTGGTTCTTACGTGGAAAATTCATTCCCGAACCACTCCAGGGCAGGCCTGTCTTGCATTGTTATAAACGATAGCGATCTGCTAGAAGGCCCGCACGAAGACACATTGTCCAGAAGTGAAGCTTGAACCGGCCCGCTGAAAATTGCGCCTGATGCATCGATGCAAGGTCTGGATTGGCACGAGAGAACGCTTACAGTCCATGAACATCGCGCTTACGCACCTTCAGCGGCTTGAGGCTGAATCCATCCATATCTTTCGCGAGGTAGCGGCGGCCTTCGCCAAGCCGGTCATGCTCTATTCGGTCGGCAAGGATTCCTCCGTGCTGATGCATCTTGCGATGAAGGCGTTTTATCCGGCCAAGCCGCCCTTTCCCTTTCTCCACGTCGACACGACCTGGAAATTTCGCGAGATGATCGCTTTTCGCGATCAGATGGCGCAAAAACTCGGCTTCGATCTGCTGGTCCATGTCAACGCCGATGGTGTGCGCGACAACATCAATCCCTTCGACCATGGCTCGAACACCCATACGCATGTGATGAAGACCGTGGCGCTGCGGCAGGCGCTCGACAAATACGGCTTCGATGCAGCCTTCGGCGGGGCGCGGCGCGACGAGGAGAAATCGCGCGCCAAGGAGCGGATCTTCTCCTTCCGCAACGCCCAGCACGTCTGGGATCCGAAGAACCAGCGGCCGGAGATGTGGAAGATATTCAACACCCGCATCGCGACCGGTGAGTCGATCCGGGTGTTTCCGTTATCGAACTGGACCGAACTCGATATCTGGCAGTATATTCTCCAGGAAGACATCCCGATCGTGCCGCTCTATTTCGCCAAGGAGCGACCGGTCGTCGAACGCGACGGCATGCTCATTCTCAAGGATGACGACCGTATGGAACTGCGTCCCGGCGAGACGGTGGAGAACCGGCTGGTGCGCTTTCGCACGCTCGGCTGCTATCCGCTGACCGGCGCGATCGAATCCGACGCCGATACGCTGGAGGCCATTGTCGGCGAAATGCTGACGGCGCGCACCTCCGAACGGCAGGGCCGCCTGATCGACCGTGATGAAGCCGGCTCGATGGAAAAGAAGAAGCGCGAGGGGTATTTCTGAGCATGCGCCACATCACGGCCGAGAGCCTCGCGCCCACCGATGGCATTCGTGACTATCTGGCGGTGCAGGAACAAAAGTCGCTGCTGCGCTTCCTGACCTGCGGTTCGGTGGACGACGGCAAGTCGACGCTGATCGGGCGCCTGCTTTCGGATACCAAGCAGATTTTCGAGGACCAGCTTGCCGCGCTCGAGCGTGATTCGCGCAAGCACGGGACGACGGGCGACGACGTTGATTTCGCGCTGCTGGTCGATGGCCTCGAGGCCGAGCGCGAGCAGGGCATCACCATCGATGTCGCCTATCGCTTTTTCGCCACGCCGAAACGCAAATTCATCGTTGCCGACACGCCCGGCCACGAACAATACACGCGCAACATGGCAACGGGCGCGTCGTCCGCTGATCTGGCCATCGTGCTGATCGACGCCCGGCAGGGCGTGCTGCGCCAGACCAGGCGCCATTCGATCATCGCCTCGCTGTTGGGAATCCGGCATATCGTCCTGGCCGTCAACAAGATCGATCTCGTCGGCTTCGACAAGGCCGTGTTCGAACGGATCATCGAGGATTTCAGGCAGTTCTCGCACAAGCTCGGCTTCGAGACGATCGTGCCCATCCCGATGTCTGCCCGTTACGGCGACAACGTCACCAGCCGCTCGGACAAGACGGAATGGTATTCCGGGCCGACGCTGATCGAACATCTGGAAGCCGTGTCGGTCGATGAAGCCGTTGTCGAACTGCCGTTCCGTTTTCCGGTGCAGTATGTGAACCGCCCCAATCTCGATTTTCGCGGTTTTGCCGGCACGATCGCGTCCGGCTCCGTCTCACCAGGCGACGAAGTCGTTGTCGCCAAATCCGGCAAGTCTTCTCATGTCAGGCGCATCGTCTCGCATGGCGGCGATCTGAGCCAGGCGGTGGCCGGCCAGGCCATCACTCTTGTCCTCGACGACGAGGTAGAGGTCTCGCGCGGCAATATGTTGGTGTCACCGTCGGCGCGGCCGCAGGTCGCCGATCAGTTCGCCGCCAACATCGTCTGGTTCGACGAGCACGCGCTGCTGCCGGGCCGCTCCTATATCCTGCGGACCGAGACCGACCAGACCAGCGCAACCGTCACCGACCTGAAATACCGCGTCAACGTCAACGACTTTGCTCATGAGGCGGCCAAGTCGCTCGAAATGAACGAGGTCGGCATTTGCAACATCTCGACGCGGGCGCCGATCGCCTTCGATACGTTCGCCGAGAACCGCACGACCGGCGCCTTCATCCTGATTGACCGCATCACCAACGCCACGGTCGGCGCCGGCATGATCCTGCATTCGCTGCGCCGCGCCGAAAACATCCACTGGCAATCGCTCGATGTCGGCAAGCACGGCCGCGCCGATCTGAAGAACCAGCGACCTGCCGTGTTCTGGTTCACCGGGCTCTCGGGCTCGGGCAAGTCGACCATCGCCAACCTTTTCGAGAAGAAGCTGTTCGCCACCGGCCGGCATACCTACATCCTGGATGGCGATAATGTCCGCCATGGCCTCAACCGCGATCTTGGCTTCACCGACGCCGACCGTGTCGAAAACATTCGTCGCGTTGCGGAAGTGGCGCGCCTGATGGCCGATGCCGGGCTGATCGTCATCGTTTCCTTCATTTCGCCATTCAGCGCCGAGCGGCGCATGGCCAGGGAATTGATGACCAACGGTGAGTTCGTCGAGGTGTTTGTCGACACACCCTTTGAGGAATGCGCCAGACGCGATCCGAAGGGCCTCTATGCGCGGGCGTTGAATGGCGAAATCAAAAATTTCACCGGCGTCGATTCACCGTATGAAGCCCCGGAAAACCCCGAAATCCATCTCAAGACACTCGGCAAGTCTGCCGAGGAGATGGTAGAGGCCCTGGAACTCTGGCTGAACGAGCGCGACATTGCCGAAAACCAATATGATAGCGGCGGCGGCATCTGACGACGAAGCGATGCTCGGCCTGTTCGAGCGCCTTGCCTTGGCGGCGGGGCGAGAGGTGATGCGCGTCTTCGATGCCGGCTGCGCGGTCGACCAGAAATCAGACGCCTCGCCGGTGACCGAGGCCGATCGCGAGAGCGAAAAGATCATTCTCGACGGGCTGCGCGCGGCGTTCCCCGATATCCCTTGCGTGGCTGAGGAAGAGGCATCGGCCGGCATCGTGCCGCCCGATCTCGACGACGCCTTCTTCCTGGTGGATCCACTCGACGGCACCAAGGAATTCGTCAATCGCAGGACCGACTTCACCGTCAACATCGCGCTCGTTCGCCACGGCGTGCCGGAGATCGGTGTGGTCTTCGCGCCATGCACCGGACGCTTCTTTTCCGGCCGGCCGGGCAGCGCGGAAGCAATCGATGTCAATGGCGACTACCAGATCATCGGCCGTCGGCCGATTTCGGTGAGGGCGGGTGTGGCGCCACTGACCGTCGTCGCCAGCCGGTCCCACAATACGCCGGAGACCGAAGCCTATATTCGCACGGTGGGCGCTGCCGAGATCGTCTCGGTCGGCTCGTCGCTGAAATTCTGTCTTGTCGCCGGCGCCGAGGCCGACGTCTATCCGCGCTTCGGCCGCACCATGGAATGGGACACCGCGGCGGGTGACGCGGTGCTGCGCGCTGCAGGCGGGATAACGCGCACGCTGGACGGTGAGCCGCTGGCCTACGGCAAGCGCAACCAGAGCGATGACGTGGACTTCGCCAATCCGCATTTCGTCGCCAGCGGGAAGAGCGCGGGCCAGTAATCTCCCCCCTTGAGGGGGAGATGTCGCCGAAGGCGACAGAGGGGGTCGCCTCAGCAGGTGCGACGCATATGGAAACGAAAGAGGGAAAGTCGGCGCTTCACGCGTGGCGACCCCCTCTGGCCTGCCGGCCATCTCCCCCTCAAGGGGGGAGATTACGCGCTTACGCCGCGGCGATTTGCGCCGAATTCGAGCCGATATAGTTGCGGATCGTCTCAATGATCCGGTCCTGGTCGGCCTCGCTCAGATAGGGGTGCATGGGCAGGCACAGAATACGCTTCGGCAGCCCCTCCGAAACGGCCAGGCCTGTCGGCGTGCGCGGATAGTCGCGGTAGGCGATCTGGCTGTGCAGCGGCTTCACGTAATAGATCACCGACGGGATGCCTTTTTCGCCAAGATGTGCCTTCAGCGCGTCGCGCTTCGGCGTCTCGATGGCATATTGCGCCCAGGCCGAACGGCTGCCGTCCAGGTTGCGCGCCGCGTTGACGATATCGCCGAGGCCTTCGGCATACCGATTGGCGACCGCTTGCCGGGCAACCATCTCGTCTTCGAGGATGGCCAGCTTCTCGATCAGAATCGCCGCCTGCAGCGTGTCGAGTCGCGAATTGATGCCGACGCGAACATTGTCATATTGGGTTTCGCCCTTGCCGTGGAAGGCGAACGAGCGGAGCTGTTCGGCCAGCGCATCGTCATTGGTGAACATCGCGCCGCCATCACCATAGCAGCCGAGCGGCTTTGCCGGGTAGAAGCTGGTCGAGCCGACCGCGCCGAACGAACCTAACATCTTGCCGTCGATCGAGCCGCCGATCGCCTGCGCGGCATCTTCGATCACCATCAGCCCTTCGCGGTTGGCGATGGCCATGATCGCCTCGTAATCGGCGGCGAGCCCGAACAGGTCGACGGGAATGATCGCCCTTGGCTTCAGCCGGCCTTCCGCCTTGATCATGGCAATGGCCGCTTCGAGGCTGGCGATGTCGATGTTGTAGGTCTGGGGATCGACATCGACGAAAACCGGCTCGGCCTTGGCCAGCGCCACCACTTCCGCCGTGGCGGCGAAGGTGAAGCTCGGCACGAACACCGCGTCACCTGGACCGATGCCGGCCGCAAACAGCGGCAGCAGCAGTGCGTCGGTGCCGTTGGCGCAGGCTACGACATGCTTGGTGCCGACATAGGCGGCGAGCTTGTTTTCGAATTCGGTGACCTGGGGGCCGAGAATATAACGTCCCTCGTCGACGACGCGGTCGATGGCTGCTTTCAGCCTGTCGCGGATTCGCTCGCGCTGCGCGCCTAGATCGATGAACTGCATGTCGGCCTCAAAACGGTATTAGTCAGAGAATGGCCGCTGGTAGCAGAGTTGCGCCAGCCGAGAAAGCTGCACGAACAAAACCACGAATTGCTCAAATGTCGCAGCCTGTTACCTCTGATTCCGACAGGTCCGCGTCAGACGCCGGAAATCCGGGGCTTTGTCGCGCACGAGACGGCCCTTGTGTCGCACGCGCTCGGCTCGGCGAAACATAAAGTGATCGATTTCCAGCGCGTCTTCAGCGCATCGCCGTCCAATCAGGCGATTTCATGCCGCCAGGGCGGATTGGCGCCGGCCCGCGACACGGTCACCGCCGCAGCCTTGGCGCCAAGCGCCAGCGCCTTGTGGATGGCGTCATCCGGCAGATTGGCGATCGCCTCCTTCGACAGCAGGCCTTGCTCGTGCAGCGAGGCCAGGATGCCGGCGTTGAACGTGTCGCCGGCGCCGACCGTATCGACCACCTCGACCTTGTCCGGCACGACGGTGACCTTGTGATCCCTCATATAGCCGACGGCGCCTTCGCTGCCATGGGTAACGACGATCAGCGTCGGACCGCGATCCAGCCAGTTGCGGACGACGTCTTCGTGCGAGCCGGCTTCGCCGAACCAGTTTAGGTCCTCATCCGACAGCTTCACGATGTCGGCCATCGCCATCATCGAGCGGATGCGCCTGAGATGCTTGGCCTTGTCCGGTATGAAATTCGGCCGAATGTTGGGGTCGAGCATCATGACGCGGCGCTCATGTTCGCGCCGCATGAATTCCTCGTAGGCCGATCCGGCCGGCTCCGAGATCAGGCTGATGGCGCCGAACAGCATGGCTTCGATCTCGCTGCCGAGTTCCGGCAGATCGTCGATGGTCAGCATGCGTCCGGCTGTGTTTTCATCGTAGAACGTGTAGGTCGCGTGGCCGTTGTCCAGCCGCACGAAGGCGAGCGTGGTCGGCCGGGGCGATGTATGCGCATAGGTGGAACTGACCTGGCTTGCCCTCAGCGCGTCCTCGAACTGGCTGCCGAACAGATCCGTCGACAGGCCAGAAAAGAAACCGGCGGGTGCTCCCAGCCGGCCAAGCGCTATTGCCGTGTTGAAGACCGCGCCGCCGACATAGGGGGCAAAGGCCGGCTCGCCCTCCGTCGTGGTGCGTGGCAGCATGTCGATCAGGGCTTCGCCGCAACAGAGGATCATGATTTCCTGTTCTCCGGCGGATAGATCACACCCTTGCGGATGATGATGTTGGCGTAAAGCCGCGGCTCGCTTGTCGCGACGATCGCGTGCGCGGATCTAACCCGTAAATAGAAGTCGGCGCCGGCAAGCGCAACCACCTTGCGGCCCGGAGCACGCGTGGCGCAGATCGCCTCCATCTCGTGATGAACGGGATCGGCAAGCATGGGATCGCCTTTGACCGAGGCGCGAAACAGCGCCTCCGGTACTGCGTCATCGACAGGCAATAGGCTGAGGACAGCGTCGAGCATCGGAACAAGATGATGACCGTCGGCGCGGATGAGCCGGTGTGCCTGTTCCTTCGCCGGGTAGTTTCCGTCAACAAGGGCGATCTCGTCGCCATGGCCCATGGCACGCAGCATCGCCAGCAGCTCCGGGCCGAGCAGGGCCGGGATTCCGATCAGCATTCAGGCACTCCTGGAAATCGTGGTCGAGCCGATGAGGAAGCGCTCGGAAAGCGGCAGGCTGGCCCCGCCCAAGGCACGTGCATGAATGCCGACAGTCCCCTCGCGAACGTCCGGAAGCTTCAGGCCTTCACCGTCGATCTTGCCGATGGCTTCGATAACGGCATCGACGAGCCGGCGCCGCACAGCCTTCGGCATCCATCCGTCGATCACCGCTGCCTCGAAATCGATAACCGAGGACGCCGCCACGATAGCATAGGCGAGCGCCTGCGAGGCGCAGGCGATCCAGTCGTCGAGCTCGACGCCGATCTCGCCCCAATCCTCCGGTGACGTCCACAGATGTGAGGCTTCGACGCCGCGCGCGTTGAGCGCCTTTTCCAGCATGGCGATCGACGCCACGTCGATCAATTGGGTCGGCTTGCCGTCCGGTCCGGGCACCGGCATCGAACCCAGCGCGCCGGCATTGCCGGTCGGTCCGCCGAAAAGGTGACCGTTCAGCACGATGCCGCCGCCGGCGAAGGCGCCGATATAGAAATAGACGAAGTCGCGCGCCGCACCCGCCTTGCCGAACACCAGCTCGGCGCCGCAAGCCGAGGTGGCGTCATTCTGCAGGTAGACCGGGAATTCGCACTGCGCCTGGATGTCGGCGCGGATGTCGCGGTGGCGCCATTCGTCCATGACGTCGCGCGGCGCACCTGCCGTATCGGCCCAGTTCCACAATTCGAACGGCATGGCGATGCCAAGTCCGGCAATGCGCTTGTCCTGAGCCGGGGTGAGTTCGCCGCGCATTGTCTTCATGCCGGAGGTGACGAATTCGACCGTCTCGCGCGGTGCCGGATAGCGGTAGGAATGCTGCAGCATCGAGCGCACATTGCCGAGAAAGTCGATCAGCACGAGTTCGGCGCTGCGACGGCCGATCTTCAGGCCGATGAAAAAGGCGCCATCGGGATTGAGCGCCATCGGAATGGAAGGCTGGCCGATCTTGCCGCGCAGCGGCGCCTGGCGGACAAGGAGGTTGTCCTGCTCGAGCTCACGCATGATGACCGAAACCGTTTGGGCCGAAAGCCCGGTCATGCGCGCAATGTCGGACTTGGCCAGGCTGCCGTGCTGACGCACCAGCGACAGCACCAGCCGCTCATTGTGATCCCGCATGCCGCTCTGGTTGGTGCCGCGGTGAATGCGGCTCTCGGCTGCCTCGGGCGAACCGTGCCTTGTAATGCCGGTCTCCACCCCTGTTCCTCTCGTCTTTTCCCCTCAATCCTTTTGAGCCAGAATGAGTGAACGATGCAGCGCTGTCAATAATAAATAAGAGTGATTTAATTATTGACAGGAGCCTCGGTCTGGTATTCTGTTGGGGCAGGCGTCCACGCTGGGAAAAGTCGTCTGGATGCTTATGCGGACGCCGGGTGGCCGGCATCCGAAATGGTTCCACTGGGAGGAAATCGTGACCAAAACAACACTACTAAAATCCACCGTGTTTGCCGCGGCCGGACTGGGCCTGATGGCGTTCACCTCGGCTGCGTCCGCCGCCGATGTCGGAGCTTGCCTGATCACCAAGACCGACACCAACCCGTTCTTCGTCAAGATGAAGGAAGGCGCGTCCGCCAAGGCCAAAGAACTCGGCGTCGAGCTCAAAGCCTACGCCGGCAAGATCGACGGCGACAGCGAGAGCCAGGTGGCGGCGATCGAAAGCTGCATCGCCGACGGCGCCAAGGGCATCCTGATCACCGCGTCGGACACCAAGGGCATCGTCCCGGCGGTGAAGAAAGCACGTGACGCCGGTCTGCTCGTGATCGCGCTCGACACGCCGCTTGACCCGCTCGACGCCGCCGACGCGACCTTTGCGACCGACAATCTGGAGGCCGGCAAGCTGATTGGCGCGTGGGCCGCCGCGACGCTCGGCGACAAGGCGAAGGATGCCAGGATCGGCTTCCTCGACCTGACGCCCTCGCAGCCGACGGTCGACGTGCTGCGCGACCAGGGCTTCATGATGGGCTACGGCATCGACGTGAAGGACCCCAACAAGATCGGCGATGAGGACGATCCGCGCATCGTCGGCCACGACGTCACCAACGGCAACGAGGAAGGCGGCCGCAAGGCGATGGAGAACCTTCTCCAGAAGGACCCCGGCATCAACGTCATCCACACCATCAACGAGCCGGCAGCTGTCGGCGCCTACCAGGCGCTCAAGGCCGTGGGTCTCGAAGGCAACGTGCTGATCGTGTCGGTCGACGGCGGCTGCCCCGGCGTGAAGTCGGTCGCCGAGGGCGTGATCGGTGCGACCTCACAGCAATATCCGCTGCAGATGGCGGCACTCGGCATCGAAGCGATCGCCGCTTTCGCCAAGGACGGGACGAAGCCCAAGCCGACCGAAGGCAAGGATTTCTTCGACACCGGCGTCAACCTCGTGACCGACAAGCCCGCAGAAGGCGTGAAGTCCATCGACACCAAGGAAGGCCTCGCCAAGTGCTGGGGCTGATGCCGGTCTGACAGGCAACAGAACCGATCGGCCGGGCTTGATCCCCGGCCGTTTCGGGTGGACGATGCGGTAATCGCAAGCGCGAACAATTCCGGCGGCAGATCGGAAACAGTGGACGGGCGTCGGCGCGTGGCTGAAGCCCCACGGGAGAAAACATGGCTCAGGTTCAGGAATACGAGAAAGCTCTCTCGAACAGCGACGCAAGCGTTGCTGCTTTTGACGAGCACGGCACGTCGATCGTCAAGCGCATCCAGCATTTCCTGCATTCCACTCCGGCTGCGGTGCCGCTGATCGTGCTGGTTCTGTCGATCGCTGTCTTCGGCGTCACGATCGGAGGACGGTTCTTTTCGTCCTACACGCTGACGCTGATCCTGCAGCAGATCGCCATCGTCGGTATTCTCGGCGCCGCGCAGACGCTGGTCATACTTACAGCCGGCATCGACTTGTCAATCGGCGTCATCATGGTGATTTCGGCCGTGATCATGGGCAATTGCGCGGTCACCTATGGCCTGCCGACCTTGCTTGCCGTGGTGATCGGGCTTGCCGCCGGCGCGGCCTGCGGGCTGCTCAATGGCCTGCTGGTCGCCTACATGAAGCTGCCGCCGTTCATCGTCACGCTCGGCACCTGGAACATCGTCATGGCCACCAACTTCATCTATTCGGCCAATGAGACGATCCGCGATGCCGACGTCGACGTCCAGGCGCCGCTGCTGCATCTGTTCGGCCTGAACTTCAAGGTCGGCACCGCGGTGCTGACGTTCGGCGTCATTGCCATGGTCGTGCTGGTGCTGATCCTGTGGTACGTGCTCAATCACACGGCCTGGGGGCGCCATGTCTACGCCGTCGGCGACGACCCGGAGGCGGCCAAGCTGTCGGGCATCCAGACCAAGAAGGTGCTGATCTCGGTCTACACCCTTGCCGGGCTGATCGCCGCTTTCGCTGCCTGGGTCTCCATCGGCCGCAACGGCTCGATCTCGCCATCCGCCGCCGTCACCGACTACAATTTGCAGGCGATCACCGCGACGGTGATCGGCGGCATTTCCCTCTTCGGCGGGCGCGGCTCGATTCTGGGCACGCTGTTCGGCGCGATGATCGTCGGCGTCGTTTCGATGGGCCTCAACATGCTGGGCGCCGATCCGCAATGGAAAGTGCTGCTCACCGGTGTGCTGATCATCGGCGCCGTGGCGATCGACCAGTGGATCAGAAAGGTTTCGGTGTAACCATGACCCAGGAGCCCATCCTCACCGCGCGCGGCCTCGTCAAGCGCTACGGCCGCGTTACCGCACTGAACAGCTGCGACTTCGATCTCTACCCGGGAGAAATCCTGGCCGTGATCGGCGACAATGGTGCAGGCAAGTCGACGCTGATCAAGGCGATCTCGGGCGCGGTTGTCCCGGACGAGGGGATCATCGAGTTGGACGGCAAGCAGGTGCTCTTCAAGTCGCCCATCGAGGCCCGCGAAGCCGGCATCGAAACCGTCTACCAGAACCTGGCGCTGTCGCCGGCGCTGTCGATCGCCGACAATATGTTCCTCGGTCGCGAGATCCGCAAATCGGGTTTTCTGGGCGATTGGCTGCGCATGCTCGACCGCCCGGCAATGGAAAAGCGCGCCCGCGACAAGCTCACCGAACTTGGCCTGATGACCATCCAGAACATCAGCCAGGCAGTGGAAACGCTGTCGGGCGGCCAACGCCAGGGCGTGGCGGTGGCGCGCGCCGCCGCCTTCGGCTCGAAGATGGTCATCATGGATGAGCCGACGGCGGCGTTAGGCGTCAAGGAGAGCCGTCGCGTGCTCGAACTGATCCTTGACGTGAAGAAGCGCGGCCTGCCGATCGTGCTGATCTCCCACAACATGCCGCATGTCTTCGAGGTGGCCGATCGCATTCACATCCATCGGCTGGGCCGTCGCCTCTGTGTCATCGATCCCAAGCAATATACGATGTCCGACGCCGTCGCCTTCATGACCGGGGCGAAGCTTCCGCCGGAGGCGGCACTGGCGGCCTGATGCATGTCGCCCGAAAGTGCGCAGCGGTTTTGGGATGACGACATGCATCAAACAAGAATTGCATGTCGCCCAAAAGCATGCGCTCGGGCGTGAACCGAGGGCGCGCAGCGATTTTGGGATGACGACATGCACATAAGTGAGAACTGAAGGCGCGTCGCAGGGGCCGCCCAAACGCGATGCGCTTAAGTTTCTGATTGCCGTTGGGTAAGCTTCCCCGCGGCAATCTAACTCGATTGAACGCTTAACAATATGCGCTAGCATGGACTGGGAGGAATGGTGAAAGCCGGTATGATCATGGCAACCGCACGAGAGGCAGCATGACGCGCGCGATGACATCCAAAGCTCCCATTCTCGAAAACTCCGATCCCAAGGCGCTTGCCGACGAAGTCTTGAAGGCCCTCAAATACAGGCTCGGCAAGGGGACCAGCGTCGCGACGCAATACGACTGGCTCACCGCCTCGATAAAGGTCGTGCGCGACCACATCGTCGATCATTGGATGCAGGCGACGCAAGAGGCCTACGCCCAGCAGGAAAAGCGCGTCTATTACTTGTCACTGGAATTCCTCATCGGCCGCCTGATGCGCGACGCCTTCTCCAATCTTGGCCTGATGGACAATATGCGCGAAGCGCTGCGGTCTCTCGGCGTCGACCTCGACCTCATCGCTGCCCTCGAACCAGATGCAGCACTTGGCAATGGCGGTCTCGGCCGGCTCGCCGCCTGCTTCATGGAAAGCATGGCAACCGTCGACATTCCTGCGCATGGCTATGGCATTCGCTACGCCAATGGCATGTTCCGGCAGGAAATCCATGGCGGCTGGCAGGTTGAGCTGCCCGAGACCTGGCTCGATCACGGCAACCCCTGGGAGTTCGAGCGGCGCGAACGCTCATTCGAGGTCGGTTTTGGCGGCTCGGTGGAATCGATCACCTCGAAGGACGGCAGTCTTGAGCGCCACGTCTGGAAGCCGATCGAACATGTTCTGGCGGTTGCCTACGATACGCCGGTGGTTGGCTGGCGGGCCAACCGCGTCAACACGCTGCGGCTCTGGTCCGGCATGCCGATCGATCCGATCCTGCTCGACAAGTTCAACGCCGGCGACCACATCGGTGCGCTCGCCGAAAGCAACAAGGCCGATGCCTTGTCGCGCGTCCTTTACCCTGCTGATTCCCACAAGGCCGGTCAGGAACTGCGGCTCAGGCAAGAGTATTTCTTTTCCACCGCCTCACTGCAGGACATCATCCAGCGTCATCTCAGCCAATATGGCGACCTGCAGTCGCTGCCCGACAAGGCGGCGATCCATCTGAACGACACCCATCCGGCCATCGCCGTGCCCGAGCTGATGCGCCTGTTGATGGATGTCCACGGCATGGATTTCGACCAGGCCTGGAGCATCACCAAGCGCACTTTCGGCTATACCAACCATACTCTGCTTCCAGAAGCGCTCGAAAGCTGGCCGGTGCCGCTGTTCGAGCGGCTGTTGCCGCGCCATATGCAGATCGTCTACGCCATCAACTCAGAAGTGCTGCTGGAGGCGCGCGCCTCCGACCAGTTTTCTGATGAGCAGATCAGCCAAATCTCGCTGATACAGGAAAACGGCGAGCGCCGCGTGCGCATGGGCAATTTGGCCTTTGTCGGCTCGCACTCGATCAACGGCGTCTCTGCCCTTCACACCGAGCTGATGAAGGAAACGGTGTTTGCCGAGCTCCACCGGCTCTACCCCGACCGCATCAACAATAAGACCAACGGCATCACGCCGCGGCGCTGGCTGATCCAGTGCAATCCCGGTCTCACCGCGCTCGCCCGCGAGGCGATCGGCGACCGCTTCCTCGACGATATAGACGCGATCAAAGAGCTCGATGCCTTTGCTGACGACGCCGCGTTCCGCGACAAGTTCGCGGCAGTCAAGCGGGCGAACAAGGCCAAGCTTGCCAACCTCGTGGCCGACCGCCTCGGCATCAAGGTCGATCCCTCGGCGCTGTTCGACATCCAGATCAAGCGCATCCACGAATACAAGCGCCAGCTCCTGAACATCCTCGAAACAGTCGCCCTCTACGACCAGATCCGCTCCCATCCCGAGCGCAACTGGATGCCTCGCGTCAAGTTCTTCGGCGGCAAGGCGGCGCCCAGCTATCACAACGCCAAGCTGATTATCAAACTCGCCAACGACGTCGCCAAGGTCATCAACCGCGACCCGGCTGTTCGCGGCTTGCTCAAAGTAGTGTTCGTGCCGAACTACAATGTCAGCCTGGCCGAGATCATGATGCCGGCCGCCGATCTTTCAGAGCAGATATCGACTGCCGGCATGGAAGCCTCCGGCACCGGCAACATGAAGTTCGCGCTGAACGGTGCGCTGACCATCGGTACGCTCGACGGCGCCAACGTCGAGATCAAGGAGTGCGTCGGCGACGACAACATCTTCATTTTCGGCCTGACCACCGAAGAGGTCGCCGAGCGGCGCAGCAACGGTTACGATCCGCGATCGGTAATCGAAGCCTCTCCCGAACTGGCGCAGGCAGTGGCTGCCGTTTCGTCGGGCGTCTTTTCGCCTGATGATCCGGAACGCTATCGCGACCTGATGAACGGCCTCTATCAGAGCGACTGGTTCATGGTCGCCGCGGATTTCGACGCCTACGCCGCCACCCAGCGCGATGTCGACGCCGTCTGGCGCAACAGCCCGGATTGGTACGCTAAGGCAATCCGCAATGTCGCCCGCGTCGGCTGGTTCTCGTCCGACCGTACGATCCGCCAATATGCGAAAGAAATCTGGAACGTGCCCGTCTGATATGATTGCATGAGGCCACGAACAACGTGGTCCGGGTGCCGGGGAGGGTCACTGCCTGATGAGGAAGCCGCGCGCGACCGCTGCGACAAGCGGGCCGGATGGACTGGCATCAGCCGGTGATGTCGCGGCAATTGTCGCCGGCACGCATGGTGATCCTTTCGCTGTCCTCGGTGTGCACGAGGTTGACAAGGGCTTTGTCGCCCGCTGCTTCGTCCCTCATGCCGAGTTCGTCACTGCCTATACGTTGACCGGCAAGAAAGCCGGCGAACTCTCCAGGCGCGACGAAGGCGGCTTCTTCGAGGGCAACCTGTCGCTCAAAAAGCGTCAGCCGCTGCGCTATCACGCGCGCAATGCCGGCGGTGACTGGTGGCTGACCGATCCCTATTCCTTCGGTCCGGTGCTCGGTCCGCTGGACGACTATTACATCGCCGAAGGTTCGCACCTCAGGCTGTTCGACAAGCTTGGTGCGCATCTCATCGATCACGAGGGTGCGTCCGGCGTGCATTTCGCCGTCTGGGCGCCCAATGCAAGGCGCGTTTCGGTGGTCGGCGACTTCAACGAATGGGACGGCCGCAGGCATACGATGCGCGTCCGCCGCGACACCGGCATCTGGGAGTTGTTCATTCCCGACATCGGCGCCGGCCGGCCCTACAAATACGAGATCATCGGGCCCGATGGCGTGAGGCTGCCGCTGAAGGCCGATCCGTTCGCTTTCAAGTCCGAACTGCGCCCGGCCACGGCTTCGGTGACGGCGCTTCCGCCTGCGCATCAATGGGGTGACGAAGTGCACCGCCATTTCTGGCGCAACGCCGATCCCAGGCGCGAGGCGGTGTCGATCTACGAGGTCCACGCCGGCTCCTGGCAGCTTCACGACGACGGCAGCTTCCTGTCATGGGACGAGCTTGCCGGCCGGCTGATCCCGTACGTCGTCGACACGGGCTTCACCCATATCGAATTCATGCCGATCTCCGAACATCCCTATGACCCGTCCTGGGGTTACCAGACGACGGGCCTGTACGCGCCGTCGGCCCGCTTCGGCGATCCGGACGGTTTTGCCCGGTTCGTCGACGGTGCCCACCGTGCCGGCCTCGGCGTCATCCTCGACTGGGTGCCGGCGCATTTTCCGGTGGACGCGCATGGCCTGGCCAATTTCGACGGCACCGCGCTCTATGAGCATGCCGACCCGCGCAAGGGCTTCCATCCCGACTGGAACACCGCGATCTACAATTTCGGACGGCGCGAGGTGGTCTCGTTCCTGGTCAATAATGCGCTGTTTTGGGCCGAGAAATACCATGTCGACGGTTTGCGCGTCGATGCCGTCGCCTCGATGCTCTACCTCGACTATTCGCGCAAGGCCGGCGAATGGATTCCCAACGAAAAGGGTGGGCGCGAGAACCTTGAGGCGGTCAGCTTCCTCCAGAGGATGAACAAGGAAGTCTACGGCCATCATCCGGGTGTGATGACGATCGCCGAGGAATCGACCTCATGGCCAAAAGTTTCGCAGCCGGTGCATGAGGGCGGGCTGGGTTTCGGCTTCAAGTGGAACATGGGCTTCATGCACGACACGCTGGAGTATTTCTCCAAAGAGCCGATTTTTCGCAAGCATCACCACGGCGACATCACCTTCGGTCTGGTCTACGCCTTCTCGGAGAATTTCGTGCTGCCGCTGTCCCACGACGAGGTCGTGCACGGCAAGGGAACGCTGCTCAGCAAGATGGCCGGCGATGACTGGCAGAAATTCGCAACACTGCGCGCCTACTACGCTTTCATGTGGGGCTACCCCGGCAAGAAGCTGTTGTTCATGGGGCAGGAATTTGCTCAGCGCCGCGAGTGGAGCGAGGCGCGCGCACTCGACTGGAACCTGCTCGATTCCCAGGCCCATCGTGGCGTCTGGCAGACGGTGCGCGATCTCAACTATCTCTACCGCTCGCGCCCGGCATTGCATGCGCGCGATTGCGAGCCGGAGGGCTTTTCCTGGCTGATCGTCGACGACAGCGCCAACTCTGTCTTTGCCTGGCTGCGCAGCGCGCCGGGCGGAAACCCGGTCGCCGTCATCTCCAATTTTACACCGGTGCCGCGTGACGATTATCGCGTACCGTTGCCAATGGTTGGAAGATGGCGCGAGATCATCAACACGGACGCCACCGACTATGGCGGTTCCGGCAAGGGCAATGGCGGTGCCGTCGAGGCTCGGGCGGAAGGAGGAGGCATCTCGGCGACGATGCTGTTGCCGCCGCTGTCGACGATCATGCTCGAATTTGCTCCGGACTAAGCGATGTCTCGCAGCGCGTAACTTGGGAGGATAAAAATGGTAGAGATAAAACGGACCCAGCCGCTGGCGCGCGATGCCATGGCCTATGTTCTGGCCGGCGGTCGTGGCAGCCGCCTCAAGGAATTGACCGACCGGCGCGCCAAGCCAGCGGTCTATTTCGGCGGCAAGACGCGCATCATCGATTTTGCGCTCTCCAATGCGCTGAATTCCGGTATTCGCCGCCTCGGCGTTGCCACCCAGTACAAGGCGCATTCGCTGATCCGCCACCTGCAGCGCGGCTGGAACTTCCTGCGGCCCGAGCGTAATGAGAGCTTCGATATCCTGCCGGCCAGCCAGCGCGTATCGGAAACGCAATGGTATGAGGGCACGGCCGATGCCGTCTACCAGAACATCGATATCATCGAGGCCTACGGGCCCGAATACATGGTCATTCTGGCCGGCGATCACATCTACAAGATGGACTATGAGCTGATGCTTCGCCAGCACGTCGACGCCGGCGCCGACGTCACCGTCGGCTGCCTCGAAGTGCCGCGCATGGAGGCGACCGGCTTCGGCGTCATGCATGTCGACAAGAAGGACACCATCATCTCCTTCATCGAGAAACCCGCCGATCCGCCCGGCATTCCCGACAAGCCGGATTTTGCCCTGGCTTCGATGGGCATCTACGTATTCAAAACCAAGTTCCTGATGGAGCAACTGCGTCGCGACGCGGCCGAACCGGGCTCAAGCCGTGACTTCGGCAAGGACATCATCCCCTATGTCGTCGAGCACGGGAAGGCGATCGCCCATCGCTTCGCCAAGTCCTGTGTGCGCTCGACCGCCGAGAACGAAGCCTACTGGCGCGATGTCGGGACCGTTGACGCCTATTGGGAAGCCAATATCGACCTCACGGACATCACGCCCGAGCTCGACCTCTACGACCGCGACTGGCCGATCTGGACCTATGCCGAGCTGAAGCCGCCGGCAAAGTTCGTGCATGACGAGGATGGCCGCCGTGGCTCGGCGGTATCCTCGCTCGTCTCGGGAGACTGCATTGTCTCAGGCGCTTCGCTGAAGCGAAGCCTGATCTTCACCGGCGCGCGCATCAACTCCTATTCGACGCTCGAGGACGTCGTCATGCTGCCCGACTGCCACGTCGGCCGCAGCGCGAGATTGAAGCGCGTGGTGATCGATCATGGTGTCAGGATTCCCGAAGGCCTCGTGGTCGGCGAGGATCCCGTCCTCGACGCCAAGCGCTTCCGCGTTTCCGAAAAGGGCATCTGCCTCGTCACCCAGGCCATGATCGACAAACTGGAATTGTCGTGAATGCAGGTCTTGTCGGTTACGCCCGAAATATTCCCTCTGATCAAGACTGGCGGGCTCGCCGACGTGACCGGCGCGTTGCCCATCGCGCTCGCCGGCAAGGGCGTGACGATGCGCACACTTGTTCCCGGCTATCCCCAGATCATGGAGGCCTTCAAGAAGAAAAAACCCGTACACCACTATCCGCTGCTGCAAGGCGGCAAGGCTTCGGTCCATGCCGTCCAGATCGCCGGGCTCGACCTGTTCGTGCTCGACGCGCAGCATCTGTTCGATCGCCCCGGCGGCCCCTATGGCAATGCCACCGGCGCCGACTGGCCGGACAATTGGCGGCGTTTCGCGGCCCTGAGCCAGGTTGGCGGCGACATCGCCGGCGGCGCCGTCTCGGGCTACCAGCCGGACATCGTCCATGCCCATGACTGGCAATCGGCGATGACGCTGGCCTATATGCGCTACGGCAAGGCGGTCGGCACGCCGTCGATGATCACCGTCCACAATCTCGCTTTCCAGGGCCAGTTCGGCGCCGGCATCTTTGGCGAGCTTGGTTTGCCGGCGGCGGCCATGGCGCTCGACGGTGTCGAATATTACGGCGGCGTCGGTTTCCTCAAGGCCGGCCTGCAGGCCGCCTGGGCGATCACCACGGTCAGCCCGACTTATGCGCAGGAGATCCGCTCGCCGGAATTCGGCATGGGGCTCGATGGCCTCATCAACATGCGGTCCGTCGATCTCTATGGCATCGTCAACGGCATCGACACCGAGATATGGAACCCTGAAACCGACAAGCATCTGGTCTCCAACTACACGGCCAAGACATTGAAGGCGCGGCACCCCAACCGGACCGCCGTCGAGGATCGTTTCAATCTCGACCGCGACGACAGTCCGATCGTCTGCGTCATCAGCCGGCTCACTTGGCAGAAGGGCATGGACATACTGGCAGCGGCCGTCGACGGGATCGTTGCCAGGGGTGCACGCCTGGCGATCCTGGGGTCGGGCGATGCCGGCCTCGAAGGCGCGCTGCTGGCCGCCGCCGCCCGCCATCGCGGTCGCATCGGCGTCGTCGTCGGTTACGACGAGGCGCTTTCCCACACCATGCAGGGCGGCTCTGACGCCATCGTCATCCCGTCGCGCTTCGAGCCTTGCGGGCTGACGCAGCTCTATGGCCTGCGCTATGGCTGCGTGCCGGTCGTTGCCCGCACCGGCGGTCTTGCCGACACTATCATCGACGCCAATGAAGCGGCCGTTTCGGCAGGTGTGGCGACCGGCTTCCAGTTCGCGCCCGCCGATGCCGGCGCCTTGCTGCACGCCATCCGCCGGCTGGTCGAGGCGCATGCCAACCCCACGATCTGGACGTCGATGCAGCGGCAAGGCATGAAGGCCGATGTGTCGTGGGACAAAAGCGCGGAAAAATACCTCGAACTCTATCGCTTGCTGCTATCGAAAAGGGCTGTCTGACGCATGATACGAACCGTCGCCACCAAACCCTACTTAGACCAGAAGCCCGGCACTTCCGGGCTGCGCAAGAAAGTGCCGGTGTTCCAGCAGGAGCACTATGCCGAGAACTTCATCCAGTCGATCTTCGATGCGCTGGACGGATTTAGGGGCAAGACCCTGGTGATCGGCGGCGACGGCCGCTTCTACAATCGCGAGGTAATCCAGAAGGCCATCGCCATGGCGGCGGCCAATGGCTTCGGCAAGGTGATGGTCGGGCAGGGCGGCATCCTGTCGACGCCGGCCGCTTCCAACATCATTCGCAAATACAAGACCTTCGGCGGCATCATCCTGTCGGCCAGCCACAATCCGGGCGGCCCGCACGAGGATTTTGGCATCAAATACAATGCCGGCAATGGCGGGCCGGCGTCGGAAAAGCTGACCGACGCGATCTTCGCCAAAACCAAGATGATTTCGAGCTTCAAGATCGCCGACATCGGCACGGTCGATCTCGACACGATCGGCACGGTCGAGGCGGGCGGCATGACGGTCGAGGTGGTCGACCCGGTCGCCGATTATGCCGAGCTGATGGAAAGCCTGTTCGATTTCGATGCCTTGCGCGCACTGTTCAAATCGGGTTTCCGCATGCGCTTCGACGCAATGCATGCCGTGACCGGTCCCTACGCCAAGGAGATCCTGGAGAACCGGCTCGGCGCGCCGAACGGCACCGCCCGCAACTTCATTCCCCTGCCGGATTTCGGCGGCCACCATCCAGACCCGAACCTGGTCCACGCAAAGCACCTCTATGACGAGATGATGGGACCGGACGCGCCGGATTTCGGCGCCGCTTCCGATGGCGACGGCGACCGCAACCTGATCATCGGCAAAGGCATTTTCGTCACCCCGTCGGATTCGGTGGCCATGCTCGCCGCGAACGCCCATCTGGCACCGGGCTACAAGGCCGGCCTGAAGGGCATTGCGCGTTCGATGCCGACCAGCGGTGCGGCCGATCGCGTCGCCGAAAAGCTCGGCATCGGCATCTATGAAACGCCGACCGGCTGGAAATTCTTCGGCAATCTGCTCGATGCCGGCATGGCAACGATCTGCGGCGAGGAAAGTGCCGGAACCGGTTCCAACCATGTCCGCGAAAAGGATGGGCTGTGGGCCGTGCTTTTGTGGCTCAATATCCTTGCTGCCCGCGGCGAAAGCGCCAAGCAGATCGTCACCGAGCACTGGGCCGCCTATGGCCGCAATTACTACTCGCGCCATGACTACGAGGAGATCGAGACCGACCGGGCCAATGCGCTGGTCGACGAATTGCGGCCGAAACTCGCTTCCTTGCCCGGCACCAGTGTGCGCGGTATGAAGATCGCCAGCGCCGACGATTTCGCCTACCACGACCCGGTCGACGGCTCGATAGCCAGGAACCAGGGCATCAGGGTGCTATTCGAAGGCGGATCGCGCGTCGTCTTCCGTCTCTCCGGCACCGGTACCTCGGGGGCGACGCTGCGTGTCTATATCGAGCGCTACGAGCCGGACAAGTCCAGGCACGATCTCGACACGCAGGAGGCGCTTGCCGACTTGATTGCGGCAGCCGATGATATCGCCGGGATTCGTAGCCATACCGGCCGCGTCAAGCCGAGCGTGATTACGTGAAGCTGGCGCGGCGCGCCTTTCCTTCTCCCCTTGTGGGAGAAGGTGGATTGGCGCGTAGCGCCGAGACGGTTGAGGGGTGTTGGACGGATCGTCGTAGGTGCCAGGCTGGAGCACCCCTCATCCGTCGCCTTTGGCTCCCCCTTCTCCAAGGGGAGAAGGGGGAGCCAACCTGCCAACCGCTCAAACCGTCTACGATCTGCTGTTGTGAGTGCGCGTGAGCCAGCTCGGCGCAATCATCGCCAAAGAAGGCGTTCGCTTCGCCGCATGGTCCTCGTCGGCTCGGCGCATCTGGGTCTCGATCTTCGACGATGAAGGAACCCGGGAGATCGACCGGCTCGAACTCCAGTCGGAAGGCGAGGGCGTTCACGCGGTTTTCGTTGCCGGCCTCGCCGCCGGCACCCGATACGGATTTCGCGCCGATGGCGAGTATGCGCCCGAGAATGGGCTTTGGTTCGATCCCGACAAGCTGCTGGTCGACCCCTATGCCGTCGAGGTCGACAGGCCCTATGTCTATGACGGCAGGCTCGCCGCGCGCCGGGGCGAGGGCACCGATACCGCGCCGCTGCTGCCGAAGGCGATTGCCGCCACCCTGCCGCAACCGGTGCCTGCCTTGCCGCCGCTATTCCAACCCGGTGGTCTGATCTACGAAGTGCCGGTGCGCGCCTTCACCATGCTGCATCCGGACATCCCGAAGCCCCGGCGCGGGACGATTGCAGCGCTTGCCCATCCGGCTATCGTCGAGCATCTGAAAAAGCTCGGAGTCGGGGCGGTTGAACTGATGCCGGTGACGGCATCGATCGATGAGCGGCATTTGCCGGCGCTCGGGCTGCGTAATGCCTGGGGCTACAATCCCGTGACCTTCATGGCGCTCGATCCGCGCCTCGCGCCCGGCGGTCTCGCGGAATTGCGGCAGACGGCCGCCACACTGCGTGAGGCCGGCATCGGCGTCATCCTCGATCTTGTCTTCAACCACACCGGCGAAAGCGACAGGCTTGGGCTGACGCTGTCGCTGCGCGGACTCGACAGCCGCGCCTACTACCGGCATTGGCCGGACGGCAGCTTGGCTAACGACACCGGCACCGGCAACACCGTCGCTTGCGATCATCCGGTCGTCCAGGAAATGGTCCTCGAAACGCTTCGTCACTTTGTCTGCCATGCCGGCGTCGACGGTTTCCGCTTCGATCTGGCGCCCATTCTGGGTCGGGTCGATGGCGTGTTCGACGCTGCGGCACCGTTGCTGAGGGCTATTCGGAACGATCCGGTCCTCGGCGGCCGGGTGCTAATCGCCGAGCCCTGGGATATCGGCCCGGACGGCTATCAGCTTGGCAATTTTCCGCCGCCCTTCCTCGAATGGAACGACAGATATCGCGACGACATCCGCCGCTTCTGGCGCGGCGATAGCGGCATGGTCGGCGCGCTGGCGACCCGGCTTGCCGGCTCGTCCGACGTGTTTGCCAAGCCAGGCCGGCAGACAAGCCGCAGCGTTAATTTCATCGCCGCGCATGACGGCATGACGCTGGCCGACATTGTTGCCTATGAGCACAAGCACAATGAGGCCAATGGCGAGCAGAACCGCGATGGCCACAACGACAACCTGTCCTGGAACAATGGCGTCGAGGGTGAGACCGGCGACCGGGCGATCGTTACGGCCCGTTTCGATGACCAGTGTGCGCTGCTGGCCACGCTGTTTGCCTCGCGCGGCACGATCATGCTGACGGCCGGAGACGAATTCGGCCGCACCCAGAAGGGCAACAACAACGCCTATGCGCAGGACAACGAGATCACCTGGCTCGACTGGGCCGGGCGCGACCAGGCGCTGGAACAATACGCCGTTCTGCTCGCCGCGATGCGTCGTTCCGTGCCGGCGCTTTCCGACACGCGCTTCCTGACCGGAGAGCCGCCGCCGGGATCAGAAAAACCGGACGTCGTCTGGCTCACTGAAACCGGCACGCCGCTCGACGAGGCAGGCTGGCACGATCCGGGGCGGTACCGCCTGGTCATGATGCTCGGCGGCGATGATTGCCGCCTTGCCGTGGTCATCAATGGCGATCGCCGGGCGTGTATGTTCACGCTGCCGGAGCGCGACGGATTTCGCTGGGAGCCAGCCATCGAAACACCGGGCGGCGCAGCAGGAATTTCACGGCCGGTGCCAGGGCGAACGGTGATTTTCATGATCGAACACAAAGCCGCGCAACCTCAGATAAAGGAGAACGGCGGTGGCAAGTGAGAACGGCCAGTGGTGGCGCGGCTGCGTCATCTACCAGATCTACCCGCGCTCCTTCCAGGACACGACAGGGGACGGCAGCGGCGATCTGCGCGGCGTTGCCTCAAGGCTGGCTCATGTTGCATCGCTTGGCGCCGACGCCGTCTGGCTGTCGCCCTTCTTCAAGTCGCCGATGGCCGATATGGGCTACGACGTATCCGACTATACAGCCGTCGATCCGATGTTCGGCACATCAGAGGATTTCGACGCGGTGACCGTCGAGGCCCACCGTCTCGGCCTGAAAGTCATTATCGACCAGGTCCTGTCGCATTCGTCCGACCGGCACGAATGGTTCGTCGAAAGCCGCGCGAGCCGCGATAACCCCAGGGCGGACTGGTATGTCTGGGCCGATCCGAGGCCTGACGGCACCGCGTCCAACAACTGGCTGTCGGTCTTCGGCGGCCCAGCCTGGGAGTGGGACGCGACCCGCAGGCAATATTACATGCACAATTTCCTCGCCTCGCAGCCGGACCTCAATTTCCACAATCCGGAGGTTCAGGACGCCCTGCTGGAAACGGTGCGGTTCTGGCTGGAGCGCGGCGTCGACGGGTTTCGGCTCGACACGGTCAACTACTATGTCCATGACCGCTGGCTGCGCAGCAATCCGCCTTTGGCTTCGAGCGTTGCCGGCACCAACACCGAAACCAATCCCTACCTCTATCAGGAGCATCTGTTCGACAAGACACAGCCCGAAAACCTCGCTTTCCTCCGCCGTTTTCGGGCCCTGCTCGACGAATATGAGGGCCGCGCCGCTGTCGGTGAGGTTGGCGACGAAACCCGTTCCTTGCAGACGCTCGCCGCCTATACCAGCGGCGGCGACAAGCTCGACATGTGCTACACATTCGACCTGCTCGGACCGCAATTCTCGGCCGCACACGTGCGCGGATGCGTCGAAGCGTTCGAGAGTGCTGTCTCCGACGGCTGGGTCTGCTGGGCGTTTTCCAACCACGATGTCGTGCGCCACGTGACGCGCTGGACAAGGCCCGGCGGCAATCCGGAGGCGGTGGCGAAATTCTCGATCGCGCTGCTGTCATGCCTGCGTGGATCGATCTGCCTCTATCAGGGCGAGGAGCTCGGGCTGGAGGAAGCCGAATTGGCGTTCGAGGATCTGCGCGATCCATACGGCATCCGCTTCTGGCCGGGGTTCAAGGGCAGGGATGGATGCCGCACGCCGATGGTATGGGAGAAAGGCGCCGAGAACGCCGGGTTTTCAACAGGCAAGCCGTGGCTTCCGATCCCAGAAAGCCATCGCGACCGCGCCGTCGATGTCCAGAACGGCGAGGCAAAGTCGGTTCTAGCCAGCTACCGGGCGATGCTGGCCTTGCGCAGGCAGCATGCCGCGCTGGTACAGGGTTCGATCCGCTTTCTCGATGCCGAGGGCGATGTGCTTGCCTTCATTCGCGAAGGCGGCGGCGAGAAGCTGCTCTGCCTTTTCAATTTCGCCGAGGAGCCGGCCAAATGGCCGTTGCCGCAGGGTATCGATGTCGCAGAGACGATCGATCTTGGCGCCGGTGCCGACTGGCAGGGAAAAATTCTGTCGCTGCCGCCTTTGGGCTGCTTCCTCGGACGAGCCGGCTGATGTCTTCATTTGTCAACTCATGGAACGAGCACGGAGCGCCCGCAAGTCGCGCCCATGACCCGGACATCTGCCTCGCCGACATGCACGCCCAGTGCCGCAAGCACGTTATAAACCAATTCGTCGACCGGCGCCGTCACGGCGTTCACAGCCACAATCACCGCCGGCTTTACCGTTCCAAGCAGGGCGGTTACGTTCAGCAGCCCTAGTCCCAGCGCATTGATCGAGAGCGACAGTTCATCGACAAGCGATGTGGTGAGCGATTGCGTCAGGTTTTTCGTAGAAGCGGTCTTTATCGTCTTGTTGGCGATTTCGGTGCTGTTGAAGGTCAATGTCGTCGGATCGTTGTTGGTGATATCAAGCGCTGCAGACCCGTTCACCGACAGCAATGGAATGAGCAAAAGCCTCACTGCCGCGATCTGTGCGTTAGAGAACGACTGTGGATTGCTGAAATCGGCAAAGGCGGTGGGGCTGCTGTCGGCATCGCTGGCGGCAAGATGCAGCGAGGCAACGCCCGGGCGCGCCGCGATGGAAACCTCCAAACTGTCCGGGCGCCCCGTCGGGCAACTAATGTCGGTCAGCTTGGCCTCGGCGTAGGCCACTTCGATATGCAGCGGAAGATTGACGGCCAAGAGAGTGGTGCCGCCTCCGAGATTCGAATTGCCGATGCCGACGGAGGCAACCAGCTTAATTCGTGTCTGCGCCGTGCGCACCACGGCGCCCTTCTCGCCGATTGTCAGCCACGGCGAGAATTGCGCAGGTTCGCCGATGGCGATGGCAAGTGTGGTCGAGGTAAGCCCCGGAATGGTGGCTCCGAGATTGAGCTCGACCTGCTTCGAGCCGTTGGCCAGTGCAGCGGCGGTGGTCAGCATACCCATGACGCTAGCGTCGACCGAAAAACCGGCCGACTTTTGTCCGAGGCCCAGTTGGCCCATTGATCCAAGGTCGACAAGATGATTGAGCGGTATCTTGACCGTGCTGGTGGTCCTTGATGCGATTGTCTGCAAAGCAAGCTTGCTGGTGCTGCCAACGGGTGAAACATTAGCCATGGCGGTGGCTATCTGGCCCACCGTCGCGTTCGAAGCCAGCACCTCCGAATAGCTGACACCTGTCAGTTGCAACTGGACGGCAAGGGCGTCGAAGAATGAAGCAGGTTGACGTCGGCAGCGATCAGCGCGTTGTAGTCCATGACGCTGAGCGAGATGTTGCCGCCCAGTAGCCCGCTGAGAAGCGAGTTGAGGATGCCGCCATTGACGCTGAGAAGCCTGGACCCGACCGAGAACATCGCCTGCGGCGCTACGCTGGCAACGGCTTGGGTGCCGATGACCGGCGTAGGGATAAGCGAACTTGCGAAATAGCGGGCAGGAATCTTTTTCAGCGCGACACGGACGGCGTTGTAGGGCTTCTTGCTGGCCTCGAAGCGCTTGTCGACGCCGAGCGACGACTCTGGTGAATATCGGCCGGCGGTGACCGACACGACGGTTTTTCCGAGGGCAGGGGCGATCGTCTGCCCTGCCTTCTGAACAACGATACCCGGCATTCCGTTGTCGCCGAGCGTGGTCACCACCGCCGCCTCAATGTTGTTGATGTTGGAGGTGGCGGTGATTGCCGCAAGATCGACCAGCGACTGAGCCTCCCGGCGCTCCACATAGATCGAGCCTTCATCGATGGCGAAGGCGGCCAGCGCCAGCGCGAACGGTGCGCACAGCGCCGTCATGACGGTGAAGTTCGCCCTCAGGTCGCCAAGCATCGAGCGGGCGGCCCGGCCGATTCTCCCCGGCAAAGTTTCCGACATTCAGATGCCTCCGACCCGTATTGTCGACTCGCGTGAGATCGTGGCTCCAGGCATGGGCAGCGCCGGGAACAGATTCCAGACCGGCAAGTTACGGGCATCGTATTGGATGGACACGACGAACTGGTTTCCGTCGGCTGTGCTGTCCTTGGCGTGATAGGTCAGCTTGGTGGAATCGACGAACGGATATCCGCCGGCATTGGTGTTGACGAAACTGGTCACCAGTGCCTGGCGCTCGCCTTCATTTAGCCCGGCAATCGCTGTGCGGGCGGCGTCCGCCGCGATTTGCTGTACGGAATTGCTTGCACCAAAATAGAGTCCGTATGCAACCATTCCGAGCAAAAGTAGGATAAAAATGGGCGAAAGCAGCGCGAACTCAATCGCGGAAGTTCCGGACTGGTCTCTAAACTGGCGTAATTTGAGTGTTAACGGGTGCATTTTACGCTGTTGTATAGAGATTGTCTTAGTTTCTGTGCTGTTCATGTCCTTCGCCCATCGGGACATACCGAAGCCCGCGCAAGATGTAACCCGTGGTTGCTTAAAGGCGGCTTAAGACATTTCGACAAAGTGGAATCGACGACAGATTTCTTGCCGGAAACGAATGCTTGAGTGGGAGAAACGGAGCCAAGTCAATGGTTTCGACCGCTGTTCTGCCGGTCGCAAAGTGGCTGTCGCTGCGCCTTACTTAGGGTGACCTCACGAGTCTGTTGAAATAAAAAATCGCCACGTTACTGTTTGGCCACCAGCTGCCGGAAAGGGAACCGGCGGCGCGCTCAAAGGAGCCATCTAATCGGTCTCGGGCGTCAACACTCATGAGGCGTAGCTGAAGGGCCGCCTCGACAGGGAGAACTTCATGCTGAAAAACATGCTGAAGGCGACGGTGTTCGCCACAACCATGGCCTTGGCCGCCGGCACGTTCTACACGCCGGCCTTCGCCGAGGTCGTCTATAACCGCGGCAGCGCCGCCGAATCGGAGTCGCTCGACCCGCACAAGACCTCGACAATCTACGAAGCAAATATTTTGCGTGACCTGTTCCAGGGGCTGACCATGCAGGACGCAAAGGCGAACCTCATCCCGGGCGCCGCCGAAAGCTGGACAGTATCGGACGACGGCACCGTCTACACCTTCAAGCTGCGCAAGGGCGCCGTCTGGTCGGATGGTGCTCCGGTCACAGCAGATGACTTCGTCTACGCTTTCCAACGGCTGGAAGATCCGGCCACCGGCGCCGAATACGCTTCGATGCTCTATCCCGTGAAGAATGCCGAGGAGGTGAACACCAAGAAGGCGAAGCCCGAGGAGATGGGCGTCAAGGCAATCGACGCAAATACACTGGAAGTGACGCTGAAGGCGCCCACGCCCTATTTCCTCGAAATGCTGACCCACCAGGCGGCCTATCCGGTCAGCAAGGCCTCCATTGACAAGCTCGGCGCCGATTGGATCAAGCCGGGCAATTTGGTCTCCAACGGCGCCTTTACACTGGTGGAGTGGGTTCCCAACGACCACATCAAACTGGTCAAGAATCCGAAATTCTGGGATGCTGCAAGCGTCAAGCTCGACGTCGTCAACTACATCCCGACCGAAGATCGTTCGTCGGCGATGAAGCGCTTCGAGGCCGGCGAACTCGACAGCTACGACGACCTCCCGACCGAGCAGCTCGCCGACCTCAAGGCCAAGTTTGGCGATCAGATTCGCGTCGGGCCTTACCTCGGCACCTATTATTTTGCGATCAAGACCGACAAGGCCCCGTGGGACAACGTCGAACTGCGCAATGCCATCTCCATGGCAGTCGACCGCGATTTCCTTGCCGAAAAGGTCTGGCAGAACTCAATGCTGCCCGGCTATTCGATGGTGCCTCCAGGCATTGAGGGCTATACGCCGGCAATGGCCAAATACGCGGACATGTCGCAGATCGACCGCGAGGATGAGGCCAAGAAGGTACTCGAGAAGCTTGGCTATACGCCCGAGAAACCGCTGAAGATGGAAATCCGCTACAACACGTCGGAAAACCACAAGAACACTGCGGTCGCCATCCAGGAGCAGTTGAAGCCGCTCGGCGTCGAAGTCACGCTGCTCAACACCGACACCAAGACCCACTACTCCTTCCTTGAGCAGAAGGGCGACTACGACGTGGCGCGTGCCGGCTGGATTGCGGATTACAAGGATCCGGAAACCTTCCTCGGCATCTCCCGCAAGGCAAGCGGCAACAACTATTCGGGCTACAACAGCCCGGAATTCGAGAAGGCCATGGACGAGGCGGCCGCCGCCGGCGGCAAGCCCGAAGAGCGCATGAAAGAACTCGCCGAGGCCGAGCGCATCCTCGTCGACGAGGTCGGCAACATCCCGCTTCTCTACTATAGCTACAAGGATATCGTTTCTCCGAAGCTTCATGGCTTCGAGGATAACGTTATGGACGTGCATCCGTCCCGCTTCATCTCCAAGGACTGATCTCCTTGGCCGGACTGCCGCTCCTATACAGCGCCGCGCGTCCTTTGGGACGCGCACAGGGCGCTGTAACGCCTTGATTTTGCGCGTGATCCTTTCCGAACCTTCGGTTCGGGTCATGCGTTAGGGGCGGCGGCTCCGGTTTGCCATCGCATCGGCCCGAAAATCGGAATCGATTTTCGGGAAGCACGATGCGAAGATTGAAGCGCTAGAGCGTACTTTGTGCGTCCAAGTGGACGCACGTCGCTCTAGGTCAAGCGGGGAACCGATGCTGCGATACGTATTCCGGCGGCTCCTGACCGCCATCCCGACGCTGTTCGTCATCGTGACCATGGCGTTCTTCCTGATACGTGTCGCGCCTGGCGGCCCGTTCAATCAGGAGCGGGGCCTGAGCCCCGAGATCAAGGCTAATCTTGAAGCGCAGTTCGGCCTTAATGACCCGCTCTGGCTGCAATATGTCCACTATCTCGGCAATCTGCTGCGCGGCAATTTCGGTCCGAGCTACAACATGCCGGATTTCACTGTGGGCGAATTGTTCAGGGAAGGTCTGCCGATCTCGGTCCAGCTCGGCGCTTCGGCGCTCATCCTGGCGCTGTTGCTCGGCAGCGTGCTCGGCACCGTTGCCGCGCTCAACCAGAACAAGCTTGCCGATTACTCGGTGATCGCGCTGGCGACCGCCGGCAGCACCATCCCGACCTTCGTCATCGCGCCGGTGATTCAGCTCTTGTTCGGTCTGACCTGGAAACTGCTGCCGATCGGCGGCTGGGGCGACGGCGCCTTGATCAACAAGATCGGCCCGGTGCTGACGCTCGCCCTGCCGCAGATCGCTATCGTTGCCCGCCTGATGCGCGGCTCGATGATCGAATCGCTGCGTTCGCACCACATCCGCACCGCCCGCGCGCTCGGTCTGTCCGACTGGTCGGTGGTGGTGAAACATGCGCTGCGTGGCGCCATCCTGCCGATCGTCTCCTTCACCGGTCCGGCGGCGGCAGCGCTTCTCACCGGCTCGATCATCGTCGAGACCATCTTCTCCATTCCAGGCATCGGCCGCCATTTTGTCGTTGCTGCGCTCAACCGCGACTACACGTTGGTCATGGGAACGGTGGTGGTCATCGCGCTGTTCACCATCATCTTCAACCTGATCGTCGACGTCATGTATGCCGTCGTCGATCCGAGGGTGCGCTATGACTGACATCGCAGCCACCGCTCCGGCCGTCGTCGGCCGCTCCCTGTGGGGCGATGCCTGGGCGCGCCTCAAGGCCAATCGCGCGGCCATGTTCAGCATCTATTATCTTGCCTTCATCGCCGTCATCAGCGTGTTTGGGCCCTATTTCGTGCCGCACCAATACACCACCATCTATGCCGACTATGTCCGTACGCCGCCGAGCTTTTCCGCCTATCCGAAGGCCGACATGATCGAAGGCGCTCTCGATGAGGCGATCAGGCGTATGCGCGTCGACATCAAGGAGTGGCGGCAGGAGGGCAGCCGTGTGTTCGTTACCGTCAGATCGTCGAAGCCGATCGACGACCGCAACATTCGCTACCTTGATCGTTCCGATACATTTGATGACACAAAGATCGAGAGCAAATCGCCGGACGGTCTCGAAATGGTGATGAGTGCCTCGATCAAGCAGCAATATTTCCTGTTCGGCACCGACAATACGGGCCGCGATCTCCTGTCCCGAACGCTGATGGCAGGGCGCATATCGCTGGCCATCGGCCTGCTTGCCGGCATTGTGGCCGTGGTCATCGGCGTGCTCTACGGCGCCACCGCCGGCCTTGCCGGCGGCAAGATCGACGAGGTGATGATGCGTATCGTCGACGTGCTCTATTCTTTGCCGTTCATCTTCTTCGTCATCATGCTGGTGGTGTTCTTCGGCAGGAATTTCGTGCTGATGTTCCTGGCGGTCGGCGCCGTGCTGTGGCTCGACATGGCGCGCATCGTGCGCGGACAGGCGCTGTCGATCCGCCGGCAGGAATATGTCCAGGCGGCCGAAGCCATGGGCGTCGGCCAGCGCGGCATTCTGCTGCGCCATGTGATCCCCAATTTGCTCGGGCCGGTGGTGATCTACATGACGCTGCTGGTGCCGCAGGTCATCATCCTGGAGAGTTTTTTGTCGTTCCTTGGGCTTGGAGTCCAGGAGCCGATGACCAGCTGGGGCGTGCTGATCTCGGTCGGCGCCCAGAACATCGGCTCGGCCAACTGGCTGCTTTTGTTCCCGGCCTTCTTTCTCGTCTCCACGCTGTTCGCGCTGAATTTCGTCGGCGATGGGCTGCGCGATGCGCTCGACCCCAGGGATCGTTGAGATGGTCGCTTCCGAAACGATCCTCAGCGTCAAGGACCTTCGGGTCCGCTTCCGAACGCTCGACGGCGCGGTCGAAGCCGTCAAAGGCATCAACATCCACGTCAATGCAGGCGAAACCGTTGCCGTGGTCGGCGAATCCGGTTCCGGCAAGAGCCAGACGATGATGGCGGCGATGAGCCTGCTGGCCTCGAACGGCGAGGCGACAGGCGTCGTCGACTATCGCGGCCGCAATCTTTTGACCCTAAGCAAGTCCGAGCTCAATCAGATCCGCGGCCGCAAGATCAGCATGATCTTCCAGGAGCCGATGACCTCGCTCGATCCGCTCTATTCGATCGGCAATCAGCTGATCGAACCGATCCGCCGGCATCGCGGGCTTAGCGCCGCCGAGGCACGCGAAGAGGCGTTAAAGCTCTTGCGGCTGGTCCATATTCCCGATCCGGAGCGGCGGATGAAATCCTATCCGCACGAGTTGTCGGGCGGCCAGCGCCAGCGCGTCATGATCGCCATGGCGCTGGCCAACGACCCCGACATACTGATCGCCGACGAGCCGACGACCGCGCTCGACGTGACGATCCAGGCGCAGATCCTCATGCTGCTCGCCGAACTGCAGCGCAAGCTCGGCATGGCGATCGTCTTCATCACCCACGATCTCGGCATCGTCAGGCGCTTTGCCGACCGGGTCTATGTCATGCGCTATGGCGAGGTGGTCGAGGAGGGCGAGGCGGAAGCGATCTTCGCCAACCCGCAGCACGCCTACACCAAGATGCTGTTGGCCGCCGAGCCGACCGGAACCAAGGCGCCGCCACCGCCAAATGCGCCCGTTCTGCTAGAAGGCAGAAATGTCGAAGTGACCTTCAAAATCGGCGGCGGGTTTCTCGCCGGCGAGCCGCTGATCCTGCGCGCAGTCGATCGCATTTCGATCCGGCTGAAACGAAACCAGACCATCGGCATCGTCGGCGAATCGGGTTCGGGAAAATCGACGCTCGGCCGAGCCTTGCTGCGGCTGCTGCCAAGCGACGGCCTCATCCGCTTTGGCGATCGCGATATTTCCGCCGCCGACCGTCAGGCCATGCGGCCGCTGCGGCGCGAATTGCAGCTGGTCTTCCAGGACCCGTTCGGTTCGCTGTCGCCGCGCATGACCGTCGGCCAGGTCATCACCGAGGGGCTTCTGGTGCATGAGCCGACCCTGCCGGGCAGGCAACGCGATCTGCGCGCAGTCGAGGCCTTACGCGAGGTCGGGCTCGATCCGAATGCGCGCAATCGCTACCCGCACGAATTCTCCGGCGGCCAGCGCCAACGCATCGCCATCGCGCGGGCGATGATCCTCAAGCCTAAGGTGGTTGTCCTCGACGAGCCGACCTCGGCACTCGACCGCTCCGTCCAGAAGCAGATCGTCGAACTGCTGCGCAAGCTGCAGGCCGACCATGAACTGTCGTATCTGTTCATCAGCCACGATCTCGCCGTCGTGCGCGCCATGGCCGACTACATCATCGTCATGAAGCAGGGTAAGATCGTTGAGGAAGGGCCGACCGAGGCGATCTTCAGCAATCCGCAGGCTACCTACACCCAGACACTGATGGCCGCGGCCATCGACGTCACACGGTTTCGGTTGAGTGCATAGCGCGGCCGGTCAGGACTGCAGCAGGTGGTGGGTGAAAGACACGTCCCTCGGTATCCTGCATCAAGAAACACACGAGGCAGCGCTGAAGCGGGAGGCCGAAACTTGAGGGCAAGGTCGAGGCTTGGCCTGAGTGCTACCGAGCCTGCCACCTGGTCGTCGCCGGCCCGAGAATCTGGACACGGCGATTTCTTTGAGGCCGCGTCCCTTCGATCGACAGACGCGGCAGGCCTTGCATGAACATCGTGATGTTTACCAACACATTCACCCCGCATGTCGGCGGCGTTGCACACAGCGTTGCGTCGTTGTCGGAGATGCTGCGTGAGTTGGGGCATGCAGTCCTGATCGTCGCGCCGGACTATGCGGAAGCAGCGCGATCAGAAAGCGACATCCTCCGCGTCCCGGCGATCCAGAATTTTAACGGGAGCGATTTTTCAGTGCCGATCCCGTTCACCCGCTCCCTTGAGAAGACACTGAACGCCTTCAAACCGGATATCGTCCATTCGCACCACCCGTTTCTTCTCGGCGATACCGCCCTTCGCATCGCGGCTTCACGAGCGTTGCCGACGATATTTACCTATCACACCCGCTACGAACTCTACGGCCACTACGTTGCGCAGGATGCACCGGTCCTCCAACGCCTCGTGCTCAGCCTCGCGGCTGGCTACTGTGATCTGTGCGAGCATATCATCGCTCCAACTCGCAGCATTGCCGACCTCTTGTGCCACCACGATGTCACCAAACCGATCACCATAATCCCGACCGGGATCGACCTGGCCAGGTTCGCCGAAGGAGATCGGCTGAGATTGCGGAGCCGGTTGGGACTAGCGAAAACCGATTTCATCGTCGGGCACGTAGGCCGGCTGGCGCCGGAGAAGAACCTGACTTACCTCACTGAAGCAGTTTGCCTGTTTCTTTCGCAAAATGAGCGCGCGCATTTTGTTGCCGCCGGCGACGGTGCGTCAGCGTCCGAAATGCGCCGAATGCTGGACGAGGCAGGTCTTCAGGACAGATGCCATCTGCTAGGCGTGGTCGAAGGCGCCGAACTGGCCGACGTCTATGCCGCCATGGACGTCTTCGCCTTCTCGTCGCGTTCCGAAACCCAAGGTCTTGTGCTTGTCGAGGCGATGGCGACCGGCGTTCCCGTGGTCGGGCTCAATGAACCTGGAGTCCGTGAGGTGGTACGCAACGGAAAGAACGGCTATCTCCTGTCAGCCGATGCGTCCCCAGGCCTATTCTCCAAGGCTCTCGCCAGAGTCCGCGCGATCACTGCGCCGGGCCGAGCGGCATTGCAAGAAGAAGCCAGACAGACCGCGGCCTCCTATTCACGATCCTCAACCGCGCAGCAGACCGTCGATCTCTATTCGCAGGCTGTCGCAAGCCATGCCGGTGCCAGAGCTACCCGCACTCGTTCGTTTGAGGCGACGCTCGAAGGTCTCAAGCAGGAATGGAGAATCCTCGCTAACCTTGCCAATGCCGTCAAGGACGCGGTGGCGACGCGCAGTGATTCCGAAAGTTGACGGCTGTGGGACGCCGCGGTTGCGCCCCGACTTCGCCTGCCCCTATCCGTTCCGCTGAATGAGGAATTTCATCGGCACGATCCGAGCGCGCCTGTTAGTCTCGACGCATCATCGATGCTTTTGGCCGAGACATCAGCTCCGCCCTAGGAGCAGACGCCCCCAAAACGGATCTGAATCTGGTCACCGATGCGATATTTGCTTCGTCAAATGGCTTGGCCGCCTGCGAAACACCTTGTTGAGGTCAGGCATGTCGCGGACAGCGCCGCCAAACTTCGAGGGTGCGGTCACTGAACCCTGTGGCACGGCTCCCGGGCGACCGTGATGGCTTCGACCGACTGGTGCGCAAAGCGCTTTCCGTAGGCATTGCTTCTTCGGTGCGCAGATTTGTGACGGCGGTCGTGATCTGGCTCGCCGAGCCCATAAAGCAACGCTGATGTTGATCCCTGGGATCATCGCCGTGTGATGCCAAGCCGGCGTGTGGCCAGATGCGGCAACATTAGCAAGTGGAACAATCCGACAGCCGGCGAGTTTTCAAGGTGAAGGGCGATCTGTTTCGGAGGAAGACCAGAATGAAACGCGTCCTTGCACAAAATGCGGTACGACTGATGCTGGGCGGCGTGACCGCCTGTCTGCTTATGGTCGTCGAGATTCCCAACCCGGTTGCACCATTGGCGCTTGTGTCCGAGGCAAGGGCAGCCACCGACGTTTCCATTTCGATCAGCACATTCTATGACGACCTGTCTTCCCATGGTGATTGGGTTTCCTACCAGGGAGCGCCCGTTTTCGTCCCGGTTGATGTCCCTGACGATTGGCGTCCGTATACCATTGGACACTGGGTCTATACCGAGCAGTATGGCTGGCTCTGGGTGTCCGACGAGCCGTTCGGCTGGGCGACCTACCATTACGGCCGGTGGGGCTATGCCGACGACATCGGCTGGTACTGGGTTCCCGGCACTCGTTGGGCGCCAGCCTGGGTGAGCTGGCGGCGTGAAAGGGAGCACATCATCTGGGCTCCGCTGCCGCCACGCCGCGATCCCGATTTGATTTCAATCGAGGTGACCTTCGACACCACGCCGGATTTTTACTGGGTCGTGGTCCCCACCCGCGAATTCCTTGCTGAGGACATTTCCGTCGTCGTTATCCGTGATGAGCCGGAGTTTGTGCGCATTGTCGAAGCGGCCGAGCCTGCCGGCGACGTGACGATCCAGAACAACGTGGTGATCAACAACGTCATTGATGTTGATGTGATCGAGAAAGAGACGAGCCAGGAGGTGACCGTCGTCGAGGTCAGCGAGACCGAGACGCCCGAGCAGGCCGGCAAATTGGAAAACAATACGGTCACGGTCTTTGAAGGTGACGTGAAAGCCGATCCCGATGCCAAACCAGCTGAGCTCAAAGACATCGAGGAGGTGAAGCAGGTTCAGGCAGGCCGGAAATCGAAGCCGACCGAAGGCGCAGCAACGACCGAACAGGCGCCGGCGACCGGCGAAGAGGTTGAGCCGGAAGAGACCGCCAAGCCTGAGAAGCCGACGAGCGAGGAGCAACCGACCATTGAGCAGCAGCAGGCCGAACCGGACCAGGCGGCCAAACCTGAGAAGCCGAAGGCCAAGGAGCAGCCCGCAGCCGAGCAGCAGCAGGCCGAGCCGGAACAGGCGGCCAAGCCTAAGAAGCGGAAGGCCAAGGAGCAGCCCGCCGCCGAGCAGCAGCAGGCCGAGCCAGAACAGGTGGCCAAGCCTAAGAAGCGGAAGGCCAAGGAGCAGCCCGCCGCCGAGCAGCAGCAGGCCGAGCCGGAACAGGCGGCCAAGCCTAAGAAGCGGAAGGCCAAGGAGCAGCCTGCCGCCGAGCAGCAGCAGGCCGAGCCGGAGCAGGCGGCCAAGCCTAAGAAGCGGAAGGCCAAGGAGCAGCCTGCCGCCGAGCAGCAGCAGGCCGAGCCGGAACAGGCGGCCGAGCCCAAGCCACAGAAGCAAGAAAACAAGGCGTGCGACCCGCAGACTGGGGCGAACTGCTAGTGTGCGGGTACAGACTACGGCACCGCGATCGTTCCACCGCGGTGCCCGCTGAACGGCATCGCACGCCAAAGCTGCGAACCCTTGCCATGCGGACGATCGCGTCCTTGACGGCTCGGCGCGCCGGCTGAACGGCAATCGGCGGCAATTGGGCAGTCATTTCGCGGAATATCGCGCCATCCAACGTTCTCCGCCGCGCACGAGCGTGTGGAGTCCAGTCCGGAGCATCCATTGCGAGCACCTCTTCGGAACGGACTTAACCATCTCGCCGTCGGAACCGCGAACCTGTCTTCAGGAGCGTTGGTGGTAGTTCTCGCGAGGTCGACTTCTAGCGTTCACCTCAAGCACCCCGAAAGACCGCTGTTGGGGCACTTGCCGACATCGCTCAGTTTCGAGGACCTGTGCCTTGCCTCGCTTGACAGAGGACTTCTCGCGACCGCAAGGTCTCGTGATGCAGACGATTAGTTGGAATAGAATTGCGCGTGGTGCGGCCGTCGGGGCAATCGTGCTGATGATTGGCACAAATGTGCCTGGGTCGGCGCGTGCCGATGGCTCGCTGCTTCTCACAAGCCCGTCTCAGCCAGCCAATGTCGGCGACGCGATGCTGGCGGCCGCCAGTTATCATGATTCCGGCGCATATGATCGCGACCTTGCCGCCGTGGCGAAGCAGGCCGGCGATTGGGTTGTCAAGCGCGCAATGGAGGTGCCTCGCCCCGCACTGGTGCTCGATATCGACGAGACGGCTTTGGCCAACTGGGAAGTGATCACACGTGACAATTTCGGCCGCCCGATCGGCGGCGCCTGCGACATCGCAATCGACGGTCCCTGTGGCTGGGCCGCCTGGGACCAACTCGCGAAGGATCCGGCCATCGACCCCGTGCTGGAGGTCTTCCGGCAGGCGCGAACGGCGAAAGTCGCAGTATTCTTCATCACCGGACGTCCGGAGGACCAGCGTCAGGCGACCGAACAGAACCTGCAATCGGCGGGCTATGCCGGCTATGAGCAACTTTATATGGTCCAGCCGGGAGCCAAATATGGTTCCGCCGCTGATTTCAAGGCACCCGTAAGAGCCGAAATCGAAAAGGCCGGCTACACGATCATTGCCAATGTCGGTGACCAGCCATCCGACCTGTTCGGGGGACACGCCGAGAAGCTGTTCCTGCTGCCGAATCCGTTCTACAGGGTTCGTTGACGGCCTGTACGGCTCAAACCCGACCGCTAGGGCCCTTGCCGCCCAACTTGCCGCCCAACGGCAGGCCGTGACCCGTTGTTTAGCTTGAGCAGCAACGAACGAACGACGGCTGTCGGGCGGGCAGACGTGCCGATCATATTCATCTCCGGGTACGGCGACGTGCCGATATCAGCCCAGGCGGTCGACGATTTGACAGCCGCATATCGGCCCGACCAAGACGGGCCCCTGGTCGCGCCTGACCACAGTCGATCGATTGCGGCTAATGTCATGGCCGGAGCAGAAGTTTCGGCTGATTGCCTGGAAAGGCAAATCATCGACCTCAAAGGGCACGGCGCCGGCGATGCCTCCTCCAGCTTCAACCTGCCTTAGACGTTCTGGCTGATGCTATGGCCGATACCGCCATCTACTCGCTTTGTACCATCCCGCACCCGGAAAGCGAGAGCACGCTGGCTGAGTTCCGCCGCGTCCTGAAGCTCGGCGGGCGGCTGGTGTTCATGGAGCATGGCGGCGGAGAAACTCCGCTCCCCGAGCACACTGCAAAGGCGTCTTGTCGGATTGTGGGGCTGGCTCCCGGTGCTGCCATCTGACGCGAGCCAGCGTGGCTGATCTCGGACGCCGGTTTCACTATCCAGCGCCAGGAAAGAAGGCGGTTTCCCGCGCGACTCTGGCAGCTCAGTCCACACCGCGCGGAAAGCGCTCCTCGGCGCTGAAACAAACGAAACACTTCGCGTTCGGCGCGGAAAAACGCCTGAAACAGGGATGGTTTAAATGCAATGGCATCGCTGCACCCGCGGCGCCAATCAATGGAGTGTTGCAATGTCGATAATGCGAGCAGCTTACCGCTCTTTCCGGGACTACCGGGTTCACCGTATGGCGGAACGGACGCTTGCGGCGATGGACGATGCCTTCCTGAGGGACATCGGGATCAGCCGGTCCGAGATTGGTTTGGTGGTCCGCGGCTTGAAGCGCGGCCAAGAAGACAAGGCGGGCTGAACCATGAAGCTTTCATTCAGGCTCCCGCTACTGGCCTGTGCGAGCGCGGCCGCCCTTCTGGCGGCGCCTGCCGCCAATGCCCATGAAACGGGCGTTCCGCACCGCCTGGCCAAGGCGGCGTTTGCAGAGGATTCGACAAGCGTCCCGCTGTTCGAAAACCTCGGCAGTTATTCCTACCCTGTCACCACCGCCAACCCGCTGGCGCAGGCCTATTTCAATCAGGGCCTGCGCTGGGCGTGGGCATTCAACCACGCCGAGGCGCAACGCGCTTTCAGGGCCGCCCAGAAGCTGGACCCGACCTGCGCCATGTGTTTCTGGGGCGAGGCCTACGTGCTCGGCCCCAACATCAACGCCGGCATGGGCCAAGAGGCGGCCGCGAACGCCGCCGAAGCCGTAGCGCAGGCGCGCAAGCTAGCGCACCTCGCCTCCAGCCGGGAAAAGGATCTTATCGCCGCGCTCTCCAGGCGCTACAGCGCCGATACTTCGGCCGATCAGGGCGCCCTGAACCAGGCCTATGCTGCGGCGATGGCGGAACTGGCAGACCGCCATCCGCAGGACGACGAGATCGCCACGCTCTACGCTGACGCCCTTATGAACCTGATGCCCTGGGACTACTGGCTTGACGGCGGAGCAACGCCAAAGCCGGACACGGTCAAGCTTGTGGCCTCGCTGGAGCGGGTGCTGGCGCGCAATCCGGATCATGCCGGTGCGATCCATCTCTATATCCATGCCGTCGAAGCGTCGACGACGCCGGAAAGGGCCGAAGCCCATGCCGACCGGCTTGCCGCCCTCATGCCCGGCGCCGGACACATCGTGCACATGCCAGCGCATATCTATCACCAGGTCGGCAGGTGGATCGACAGCCTGGAGATCAACCGCAAGGCGGTGGCGGCGGACGAGGCCTATTTCGAGCGCGTCGGCATAGCGCCGGAGAGCACGCCCGGTGTCTACACGGACGGCTATTATCCGCACAACCTGCATTTCCTGATGACCTCAGCACAGATGGCGGGCGACATCGAGGCAATCGCCGAGGCGGCCAAAAAGCTCGAATCCCTGGTCTCCAACACCACGGCCAGGAAGGTGGCCGGGCTGCAGCCGATCAAGGCGGCGACCTATTTTGCGCACGCCCAGTACAGCGGTCCCGAGGTCATACTCGCGCTGCCGCTGCCGGCAAACGCCCTGCCTTATGTCGAGGCAACCTGGCGATATGCGCGGGGCATCGCCTTCGCCGCAAAAGGCGCGAGCGAGGCGGCGCGCGCCGAGACCGCGGCAATCCGCGAGCTCGCCGCCGAGACCGATTTTTCCACGGAAACGGCGGGAGGACTTCCGGCGCCGGATTTGCTGGAATTGAGCGCGCTGATCGTGGAGGCCCGCATTGCCCAGCACCAGGGCAACCTGCGGGAAGCGCGCAATAAGCTTGAGGCGGCGGTCGCGATCGAGGACGGCCTTGCCTATATGGAACCGGCCTACTGGTATTATCCGGTCCGACAGACCCTCGGCGCGGTCTACATGGCCATGGGTGAGCACGAGGCGGCCGCGGCAGCCTTCGAGCACGTGCTGGAGCAGACTCCAAACAACGCCTGGGCGTTGTGGGGCCTGCGCGAGGTTTTCCGCAGGACCGGCAGGACAGCGGACGCCGAAGAGATGGATGCGCGCTTCAAGGCCGCCTGGGTGGGAGCGCCGGATTTTCTCGGCATCGAACGGCTCTGACCCGCGCTTAAAGTGCCGGCGTCCTTGTCGGCTCAGGAAACGTGTCGCAGCCTCGCAACCCCGGCTGCGATACACAATCCCAGGTTGAAAAAGACATGCTTTGGCCGGTACGCCTGCCTTTCAGTGCCACACGTCATAGTGGAAACGCAACGCAGCTGGATCCCGAAGATCAGAGGTTGAGCGGGGCAATCCCCTGGAGCCACAAAATCGCATAAAGCGCAAGGGACGAGGCGCTGGTCCAACCCAGCGGCGGCGCGCTCAAGCGTAGAGGTAACCCATGCCGCGGATCGTCCTGATCACCTCCGGCTTGGAGGGATCGACCTCGATTTTCTTCCGCAGGCGCGAAACGCGAATGTCGATGCTGCGATCGAAGGGATCCCACCCGCGGTCATGGGCGAGCTCGAGCAGTTGATCGCGGTTGAGTACTCGTCCACGATGTTCGCTGAATACTTTCAGAAGCCGGAACTCCATCGCGGTGATCGCTATTTCGACCCCCTCGGCGTTGTATAATTTGTGTTCGTCCGGGTCGAAGCGGCACTTGCCGAACTGGACCTGGTGAGGACCCGGAGTACTCGCTTTCTCCGCAGCTCGTTCACTCGCCGACGTCCTGCGCAGCACGGCCTTCACCCGCGCCAGCAGCTCCCGCAGGTCGACGGGCTTCGCGACATAGTCGTCGGCGCCAATCTCCAATCCGACAACGCGGTCGACGATTTCCGCCGATCCGGTCAGCATGATAATGGCAACGTCTGAGTGCTCTCGTAGATATCGCGCCAGGGAGAGGCCATCCTCACCTGGCATTCGGATATCCAAGATGACCACATCGACGTGCTGGCTATCAACAAGTTCACGCAGGGCAGGCCCCGCGTTGGCCGGCGTCACGGCATAGCCATGATGCTCCAGATATTCCGCTACCGTGTCGCGGATATCCGGTTCGTCATCGCAGACAACTACGTGTGCGTGCGTCGTCAAAATCGACCACCGAGCAACTAGCCTAATGGATAAGCTGCCCCTAAAGTGACGTGCAAATCAACGGATCTGTCAAGTATTGTTGTTGACCAGATTCGAGACAAACGAACGGAGCTCGTTAGGTTTGATCGGTTTCTCAAGATAGGGCCGTTTCGCGGCGCGCAGGAACATCTGCGCGTCCGGGCTGATCGTGTCCCCCGTCAGGAAGGCCAACCTGTCGAGCTCGGCCGGATGGAGCTTGGCAATCTGGTTGAACAATCCCCGTCCATCCATGTTCGGCATTTTCAGATCGCTCAGGATCAGCGCGAAGGTGCGGTTCTGGAGATGCAGCAGCGCTTCTTCGCCGGATCTGGCAATGGTGACCTTGAAACCATCCCGCCTGAGCACCTCAGCGACCAGCTCACCCACTTCCTCTTCGTCGTCCACCACCAGACAAGCAATGCCGGTTGAATTCGGGAGCTCGTCTTCGGCCGTTTCGGCTCGTTCCTCGAGACGGTCCGAAGCAGGCAGCGAAAGTATGAAGGTCGAGCCACCCTCCTCGGGGGATTCGACCTCGATGGTTCCTCCATGGGATTGAACGATCCGATGACAGAAGGACAGCCCGATCCCGGTCCCTGACCCAATCTCTTTGGTCGTGAAGAACGGCTCGAAAATGCGGGGAAGTATCTCTTTGGGAATTCCCGGGCCGGTGTCGGCAACGCTGACGACTATGTTGCCGGTCGTGGGCTGAAGCCGCGTTGAAACCGTGATTGTCCGTCGCCCTTCCCAGCCGTGCAGCGCCTGTTCTGCATTAACCAGCAAATTGATCAGCACCTGGGCAAGCTGATCGGGATCCGCCCAGATCGGAGGAAGGCCAGGTTCAAGATGAACTGAAAGCCCGATGTCCGACGATCGAATCGAATAGCTCGCCACTTCCACCGCTTCGGAAATAATATCATCGATCGCAACGTTTGAGGTTCGCGTCGGCTGCTGTCTGGCCATAGCCAGGAAAGTCTTGACGATCCTGGCGCAGCGTTCGGCTGCCTTGCTCATCTTGTCGGCGCGTTCCACGACCTTGGCGTCGGTAGCAGTCTCCTTCAACAGCGATGACAGGCCAAGCACCACCGAGAGCGGATTGTTGAGCTCATGCGCCACCCCCGCCAGCAATCCACCGAGCGCCGACATTTTTTCGTTCTGGTGCAGCGTCTCGCGCTGCCGCTCCAATTCCTGCTGCATTTCGATACGGTCGGTGAGATCGTAGGCGTGGGAAACGATCACCTTCTCACCATGGTAATCGATCAGTCGAGACGAAATCGAGCACCAGCAGGTTCCACCGTCCTTGCGTTTGAGCTGGGTTTCGAAATCGTCGACCAACCCCGTCGCGAGAAGCCGCTCGACGTATCGGATCCGCTCTGAAGGATCGACATAATAGTCGACGGCGCTGGTGACGTCGCCGAGCAGCTCAACGGTGGCGGGGCTGCGGTAAAGCAGCTTCCCGTCATGGGCGCGGGTCATCTGGATGTTGACGGGGCAGGCTTCGAGGACTTTACGGACCAGTTCATCCGCTTCCTTGGCGGCCTCCTCGGCCCGCTTGCGCTCTGTAATGTCGACACGGGTGACCACGAATCCGCCTTCGCGGGTCGGACAGTTCGAGACGAAAAACCAACGCCCGTCCGTATGACGGAATTCCTGTTGCCGGAATTCGCGGCGGTCCCGTGCCCTCTCGGCAAGCCAGTCGTCGATCTTGTCCCGAGGAACCGGAAACTGGTTGCGCTCTGCGGTCACGCGGAGGAAATCGAACCAGTTCACCCCGGGAACGAGCACATCCGCGCTTATCGCGTGCATCTGGCGGTACCTGCTGTTGGCCAGCACCAGGCAATCATTCCTGTCGTAGAGGGCAAATCCTTCGGCCAGAGATTCGATCGCGTCGATCAGCCGCTCGTTGGCCTTGCGCGTTTCTTGCTGGGCGGCGATCATGTCGGTGATATCAGTCGTGTTTGATACGATCACCTGCCTTCCCTGGAAATCGATCAGGCGAGCGGAAATCGAAGCCCAGAAGGCCTTGTTCTCGGTGTCGTACTGCTGGACCCGAAAATCATCGATCCTGCCCTTTTCGATCAGGGTGCGCTCCAATATTGCGCTATAGTCTGGATCGACATAGTGGTCGGTTATTCGAGGACGGTCGGCGTAGAGATCTCTGGTAGCGGGATTGCGGTAGAGCGTTTCTCCCTCGAACGTGGTCATGCGTATTGGCGAAGGGCAGGCATCGAGCACCTTTTGCAGCAGTGCCGTGGCGTCGCGCTCGGCAGCCTCGGCCTTCTTTCGCCCGCTGATGTCGGCGCGCGTTACGACGAAGCCGCCAAGATCGGTGGGATGTATCGAAACCGAGTGCCATTTGCCGTCGGAGAGGGGTACCTCGAAATGGGAGTGGAACTCGATCCGGCCTTGAATCCGCTCGTCGAGCCACTCATCCTCACGCCCAACCGCATTGCGGTACACGCCGCGCTTGGCGGATTCGCGAAGGAGTTCGCCCCATTCCACACCCGGTTCAACGAGATCCCGCACCGGGTGGTTCAGATCGCGGTAAAGGCTGTTGCACATGACCAGGCGGTGATCTTCGTCGTACAGCGCGAATCCCTCGGAGAGTGATTCAACGGCGTCTGCGAGCATCTCCCGCGCCGCAGCGACTTCGCCGTCACGCTTCTTCTGCTTGGTCACATCGGCGATGCCGGCCAGAACCACTCGCCGGCCCTGGAACGCGACGATCCTGAGATTGCCCGTGGCCCAGAACTCCTGGCCGTCGGGTCTTTTAAGAAGCACCTCGCAATTTTCGACGACGCCCTTTTGCATGAGCTCCCGATTGATTTCCCGGTGTTTCTCGGGGTCGACAAAGTAGTCGCCGAGCCGCACCGTCTCACGTTGCGCCTTTTTGCTCCATCCAAGCAGCCGTTCGGCAGCATTGCTCTGATAGATGAGTTCCCCCGAACTTGCATCGTTCATCCATACCGGCAACGGATGATGCTTGATCAGGAAACCGAACAGATCCTCGCGCTGCTTCCGTTCCGTGATGTCCAATACCCCGATGATGAGCGAGGGGCGCCCGCCATAAACGCCTCGACGGCAGTTGGTCGAGCACCAGACGGTCGATCCGCTTGTATTTCTGAGCTGGATTTCGTGATCCCGCACGATGTCGCTGTTGCTGGCGAGAGAACTGATTTCATCGAATTCGCCAGTATTCACGAAATGACCCGTCAGGAATTGCGGCTCGTTCGGGGTCCATTTTCGGCCAAGCAGGTTCGACGCATCGAGGCTTTCGTAGAGGATCTGCCCGCTTCCCGCGTCCACCACCCAAACGGGCAGCGGGTGACTGTCCGTGATGCAGCGGAATATCTCCGCGTTTTCCCGGTGCGCGATCTGCGCTCGCTTCATGTCGGTAATGTCGACGCTTACCAGGGCCACGCCGCCATCAGGCCGAGGATGTGCGGTGAGCAACTTCCACCGGCCATCCAATGTCTCAGCTTCAACTGGAGCGTCGTCGATTTGCGTCCATCGCGCCACGGCGCTTTCAACGAACGCGTTGCCGGGCTCGATGGGGCGGCCGTCGAAACTTTTCAGATATGAGAGGGCTTCGGCGACTGCGGCAATGGCGTCCATCGGCTGCATCCCGCCGCGGTCGAGGCGCTGGCTTCCAAATATCTCCAGATTGCTCCCAACGAGGACATTGTTGGCGTCAAAGAGGGCATAGCCTGTGTGTGTGGATGTGACCGGATTATCAGGCCGCATGGTCGTTCCCCTTTATTCGCGTGATCGCCCGAGGGCGGATACTAGACCCTCTTTGTTTCAGCACACATTCAGACGCTGCGTGATTTGTTTCAACTGTTTCGGCGGGAGTCATCGCCAGCGCTGACGTGAAAACGAAACTCTATCCAATCCTTCGGAAAAAACGGCCGAAACACGAATGGCCTAGGTTGCACGGCCGATATCACGGATCGAGCAAACGACTCGGACCAGTCACAAAACGCCGCCTGTCATCCCGTCGCGCGCGCCGCTGAAACAAACGAAACACTCCCACCGCTCTACAGAAAAACGCCCGAAACGAAAGCGGTGTATGGCAATAAGAACCGCAGATGCGGCAGATTCACTGGCGAGACGCAAATATCCAGCGCCCTGGACAAACATCTAGTCTTGTCGAGGTGTCGACGCGTCTTGCTCCGAAACCTGAGGTTCAAAATGCATAAACCAGTTACTTCGTACGATTTCCCCGACCGGCTCCGCGCGAGCCTTATTGACCAAAACCATCCGGCCCATGAAGAGGCTCGCCGGCTCTTACAACGCCATGATCGACAAGGGGCAGACGTCAACCCCATCACGCGACGGCTGATCGGGAACAGCCGCCATTCATACAGGCCGCGTTGACGCCGCCGAATGGTGATGATCTCGGCTGCTATCAAGCAGCCCTCCGAACATCGCACGCCGTGCGCTGAACAACCTGCCGCCGCAAGACAGGGGATCTGGGGGCGCTGATAACAGCGTTCGGCCGGCACCGTCGAGATTAGACAAGCGGCGACTCGCCCGCCGCTTGGAAAGCGGTGGCGGCGGCTTCGACCGGAGCACCCGATCGGGCATCAGCTTGGTTGGGGTTGCGCAGCCCGATCGGGTGCGTTTCAGTAGAACTCCCCTCGGCTTCAGCTTTGAGAGCTGCGTCGTTAGTCCGTAGCCGCGCCCAGTCGTGAGTAAGCACCGCCAAGCGCCACCAGTTCATCATGCGGACCTTGTTCGACGATGCCGGTATCGGCGACCACCACGATGCGATCGGCATTGGCGCCGCGCGTGAAGGGCCAGCCTTGCTGCGGCCGCGGCTAAAACTAAACTACGATTGTCATGTTATCCTAGTCAGGTGCGCGGATCAACCTCCGAAGGCGGTCATCTGGGCAATGCCACCGCGGCTCATCTGGACGGTCGGCCTCGGCCGCGATTGCCCTTTCAATTGAAACGGTTGGCGCGGAAGGTTGCAAGCATGGGGTGCGGATTGTCGGAGGCGATTTCTTTGGCTAGCAATTCGCCGACGATCAGTCCAAGCGTGGCGCCGCTGTGGCTAAAGGCGACGTGAAGATCGGCGACGGTCTCGACGGAGCCAAGCACCGGCTCGCCATCGCCGGGGATAGGCTTCGGGCCAACGGCGTAGGTTGCGAGTTGGAGCCGCGGATTGCCGTCGAGCACGGCGCTAGCTTCGTCGAGCAGTCCTTTGACGGTTTTGTTGTGCACGGTGTAGGTGTCGTCCGAGTTGACCACGACTTCTTCCTCCGACCATGCCGAATCCAAAACAAGTGCGCCATCCGGCGTCGGGCGCACCGCCACGCGCGGCGTATTTAGCACGGCACGGAGGTCGGTCTTGACGGGCTTGGTCTTCAAGAGAAGTGAAATCGGCGTGGCGTCGGGGACATGGACTCCGATCTCCGCAAGCATGGAAGGCGTCGCTGGCCCAACGGCAAGGACCACTGCATCCGCCTCGACCGCCGCACCGCCAGCAGTGACGACGCCACGCGCGCGACCACCTGTGGCAACTATCCGCACGCGTCCAGCGTCCTGAACAAGCTTGCCGCCGCGCGAGCGGAATTCATTGAGCAGCAGATCGATCAAAGAGGGCAGGTCAACCCATCCTTCGCCAGGATTGAAAATGGCGCCCTGCGGGGTGACTGCACTGGCATTGACCCCGGGCGTCACTGCGCCAACTTCGGCAGGGCCGAGCAGAAGCGCGTCATAACCAATATCCTGCTCCAGCTGCCAGATGGACGCGATCTGGTTCGCCTCATCATCCGCATCCCAGGTCAGGCCGCCGTCAAAGCGAAGCCAGGACGCGGTTTCCGGCCTTGTGACGGCCAGGGTCCGATAACGGTCGACGCCTGCAAGCCTCAAGCGGTGATAGGCGGTCTCCGCGCGTCGCGCTGAGTTCAGCCAGGAAAGTGAACGGCCGGATGCACCGTTCGACGGCGCGCCGTCGTTGACAATGGTCACATCAAAGCCAAGGCGGGCGAGGTGCAGCGCGGTCGAGGTGCCAAAGATGCCTGCGCCGACAACGACGACATGGCGCGGCTTTGAGGATGCAGTCATAGAGAAATCCTTCTACGCAGAAGATGGGCTGGGAGTTGTGAGGTCGCCACAAAGCGCGGCGGAACTAGTAGTCCGACAGCTTCTTCATGTAGCGCCGGCCCTCGAGCATCGGCCGATCGCGCAGACCTGCCAGCTTGTAGGCAAAACGCCATAGAGTGTCGAAGAAGACCAAAGGCACGAGATAGGGTTTGATGTGTTCGGACATACCGCCGAGGTCGAGTTCCGCTCCATCGAGCACCAGGATGTTTTCCCGGCTGCCGTACTTGATAAGGAAATCACGGGCACGTTCGGAAAGACTCCGCGTTTCGTCCAAACCCAGCAGGACCACGAAGCAAGCATCCCTATCCACCACTTCGAATGGGCCATGAAAGAACTCGTTCGCGTGTATTGCCTGCGAGTCGTACCACTGCATTTCCATGAGCACGCAGATGGCGTACGAATAGGCCGCACCGTAGCTGGCACCGCTGGCAAGTGTGTAGATTGCCTCTCGAGGTGCGAAGCGAGCGGCGAAGGTCTCGAACCGGTCAGCATAGGCCCGGTGCGCGCGCTCGATGGCCGGTTGAAGATGGCTCAGGCTGATCAGCAGGTCGTCGGTTAGCCCGCCGTCCTCCCGAGCATCGATCAAACCGGCGAGCAGCATGTAGAGCACGCCGTAATTGCTGTAGGCTGCATTGATTGCTTTGCCCGTCGTATACGAGGCCTGGTAGGCAACCGGGTGGTCGACCGCCCGCGCGAGGGGCGATGTTTGGTCGAGCGTCATGCCGATTGTCGTTGCGCCTCGGTCTTTTGCGTGATTGGCCGCCCGCACGGTCTCCTTGGTGGTTCCTGTCTGCGAGCAAAGGACAACAAGCGTGTCAGGTCCCAACCGCCGCGGATCTCGGCAGACGAACTCATCCGCGTTGTAGATGTCGCAGGCGAATGTGCCATTGTGGCGGTCGAGGAAGTATTTGCCTGCCATCATGATCGAGAGCGAGCCGCCGCACGCCACGAGAAAGAGGTGCGAAAACTGCCTGCCCGCCGCAGCGTTCAGAGCGCGTTCTAGGTCGGCGGGCAGGGCGGAAATCATGAGATTCCTCGTCTCGATTGACAGAGCTTGGGCCGGCGCACAATTGACAGATAGCAGCCATTGTGCGAACGTTATCACATCCTTTTAAGCTGAAAGTCCTGCAATGGTCAAGATTGCCGCGATGGGCGATAACGTGGTCGATTGCTATCTTGCTCGCGGCGAGATGTATCCTGGCGGAAACTGCCTCAATGTCGCGGTCTATGTGAGCCGCTTCGGCGGGCAGTCGGCCTATGTGGGAGCGATCGGCAAAGACCGGGCCGGGGACCTGATCTGCACTGCACTGGCGTCGGAGCGCGTTGACGTCACCAGATTGCGGCGCCTCGAAGGGCCGACCGCTTACTGCCTCATAGGTCACCACAACGCCGATCGGATTTTCCTGGATTTCGATCTCGGCGTTTCGATGTTCACGCCGACGCAAGAAGATCTGGATTTTCTCTCAGGCTTTCAGGCTGTCCACATCGGCCAGTCCAGCGGGTTAGACCCATGGGTTGCTGCAGTTTCGAGTAAATCACTGTTATCTTACGATTTTTCCACGCGGCGGGAACCGGAACACCGGCGCGAGGTTGGACGCTATTGCTATCTGGCTTCCGTTTCAGGGGATGGTCTTGACGACAAGGAATTGGCCGTAATCGCATCCGATCTGCTTGCGTGTGGTCCAAAGTGGGTTTTGGTGACTCGCGGTCGAGCCGGCGCGGTGCTTCACAGCGACACCGTCTCCTACCGTACGCCGGCGCGGCTGGTCGAACCCATCGACACCCTGGGCGCGGGCGACACCTTCATAGCCCGAACGCTACTCGGCCTGCTTACGGATGAGGCGCCTCGAGACATTCTCCGCCATGCCGCAGAGGCGGCGGCTGCAACCTGCCAGTACTACGGCGCGATCGGCCATGCGTCAGCAATCGATATAGGCAACATGACGCCCGAGATCCTCCGCGGAGCGGGGCACGTTCAACACGGGAAAACGGTCTAGCTGCGAAATTCCTCGAAACAATTGACGCGAGAAACGGACAATGCTAGGTAAAGTGATAACGTTCTCATCCATCTAATTAAACGCCACCTAAGAGCATTTTGATGGATCAGACGTCGAGTGGGAAGGCCGGGTTCGGCCAATCGTAAGAGGAGAAGACATGCAAACGAATTCGAGCAGGCGCCAACTGGTGAAATGCGGTCTGGCGCTGACTATCGCCCTGGTGACAGGACTTAGCACGTTGGCCGCGTCAACGCAGGTAAAGGCGGCCGACAACCCTTACAACCTCATCGATCCAACAACGATCAGTGTCGGAACGATGGGCGATGCGAAACCCTACGTCTTCACCGACGCCAACGGCAACTTCACCGGCTTCGACGCTGAGCTCTTCCGCGACGTGGCGCACCGGCTCGGGTTCAAGGAGGAGCAGGTCGTCTTCACCGGCCAGGAATTCTCGGCGTTGCTGCCATCCGTCGCCAACGGCCGCTTCGACGTCGCTGTCGCCGCCATTGGCACGACCGCGGAGCGCAAGAAGACCGTGGATTTTGGCGATGGCTATCTCGCGGGTTACCTTTCGATCATTTCGGCCGATCCGGCTCTGACGAGCAATGAGAGCACCGCCGGAAAGCGCATCGGCGTGATCCAGGGGACGCTGCAGGAAATCTATGCCGAGAAGAATCTGAAGGGCGACATCGTCAAGTTCCCCGACAACAACACCGCGGTGGCGGCGCTGAACAACGGGACGATCGACGGCCATTTCACCGACTATGAGTCGGCCAAGCAGTATGTAGAACGCTATAAAAACCTGAAGATAACAATGAACGTGCCGTCCTTCGATGCGCCAGCCGGGTTCGTGGTCAAGAAAGGCAACGATGCCTTCCGCGAGGCACTGAACAAGGCACTGCGCGAGGCCATGGACGATGGCACTTGGAAACGGCTGCACGAAAAATGGTTCGCGGGCACCCCCATGCCAGATCAATATCTGCCCAAGAAGTGAATTCGAGCGACTTCGCTGTGTTTTCCGGCCGGGCCCGTGAGCAACGGTGCCCGGCCGAGTTATAGATGGACTTGATATGAGCTGGTTCGATACCTTCTCCCGCAGCTTCCTTGATTTCCAGGCGATGGCAGAAGTTCTGCCAAACATGGTGATGGTCGGCCTCAAGAACACCCTGATCCTGGCCGTCGCCTCGACGTTTTTCGGGACGCTGATCGGTATCGTTCTCGCCGTGATGGGGATTTCCGAGAACCGGCCGCTGAAGCTCCTCGCGCGGGTCTACACCGATATCTTCCGTGGGCTTCCCGCCATTGTCACTATTCTGATCATTGGCCAAGGCTTCGCACGGTTGGGCCGGGACCTGTTCGGTCCATCGCCTTATCCGCTGGGCATTCTGGCACTCAGCCTTATTGCCGGCGCCTACATCGGAGAAATTTTCCGAGCCGGCATTCAGAGCGTCGAGCGCGGTCAGATCGACGCCACCCGCACTCTCGGAATGACGTATGGCCAAGGCATGCGCCTGGTGGTGATCCCGCAAGGCATCCGCCGCGTCCTGCCGGCACTGGTCAACCAGTTCATCGGCAACGTCAAGGACTCCAGCCTGGTCTATTTCCTTGGCCTGCTCGCCTCCGAACGCGAACTGTTCCGCGTCGGCCAAGATCAGGCCGTGCTGACCGGCAACCTGTCACCGCTCTTGCTGGCCGGCGTCTTCTACCTCGTGATCACGGTGCCGCTAACCCACCTCGTCAACTACATCGACGCGCGCATGCGCGTCGGCAAGCGTATCACCGGGGTGCAGAGCGGCCTCAAGGAAGTCGCCGAGCTTGCGGAAGCCGGTGTGCCGGGCACAGAGAAGTCGGCCGCAGCCGCGCCCGCTCGCTTCAACGGCGGCAGCATCGAGGTCACGAATATCGATATGGCCTACGGCGTCGTCCAGGTGCTCCATGACGTCAGTCTGAAAGTCGAGCCGGGGACCGTCACCTGCCTGATCGGGCCATCCGGCTCGGGCAAGTCGACCTTGCTGCGTTGCCTCAACCGCCTCGTCGAGTGTCGAGCCGGAGACATCCTGCTCGATGGCGAAAGCATCTACAAGCAGACCCCTGACCAGCTCCGGCGGTGTGTCGGCATGGTTTTCCAGCAATTCAACTTGTTCCCCGACCGCAGTGCGCTCGCCAACATCACCCTGGCGCTGCGCAAGGTAAAAGGCATGTCGCGCCAGGAGGCTGAGCGCGCGGCCTTGGCGAGGCTGCATGAAGTCGGACTCTTGGAGCGCAAAGACCATCGGCCGGCAAATCTTTCGGGCGGACAGCAGCAGCGGGTGGCCATCGCGCGCGCCTTGGCCCTCGAGCCCGAAGTCATGCTGTTCGACGAAGTCACCAGTGCTCTCGATCCGGAATTGGTAAAGGGTGTCCTGAACTTGATGGCCGACCTCGGACGGGGCGGGATGACGATGGTGGTCGTTACGCACGAGATGAACTTCGCTCGCAAGGTTGCAAACCAGGTCGTATTCATGGACGAGGGGCGGATTGTCGAGGCCGGGCGACCAGAGGACCTTTTCGACAATCCGCAAAGCCCACGTCTTCGGCGCTTTCTGTCTGAGGTGCTGTGATTGCAATGGTGTGTGCAACGGCGAGTGCTGCGGTGTTCGGACTTGCGGGGTGGGCCTAACTGCCACTAGCTCGTCTTTACGACCACGAATGGGCGGCGGGGCTTGCTGAGTGATTCAAAGATCGTCGAAAAACGCAACCATCATAGAGGTTGCTCGCCGGGCCGGGGTCAGCTCCGCCACGGCGGGGCGTGTGCTTGGCGACTACGGCTACAGCAGCCCCGAGGTTCAGGAGAAAGTGCGCGCCGCCGCAGCTGCGCTGGGCTACCGCCCCAATCGCCTGGCAAAAGGTCTGATCACCGGTAAGACGCAGACTATCGGAGTTGTGGTCGGCGATATCGAAAGCCCATTCTACGCGAGCGTCTTGCGTGGAATAGGGGATGTCGCGCGCCGTGGCGGCTTCGGGGTTATCGTTACGAATAGTGACGAAAATGCCGAACTCGAGCGGGAGGCGGTGCAACTGCTGCTGGAAAAGCAGGTCGACGGTTTGATCGTCTCGTCGACCTTCGTGGACGAGCCGGATCATCTTCGTGAGGCAGTCGCGGGCCGCTGTCCCGTTGTGCAGTTCGACCGCATCGTGGCGGGCTTGGAAACCGATTCCGTGGTGGTCGACAACGTTTCTGCGACGCGCAGCAGCATCGCTGCGATGATTGAGGCCGGACACAGCCGCATCGGCATACTGGCCGAACTGGGTCCGGGCCAGCGCTATGATGTCGGCTCGTTTGTGGCAAACGTCGATCTCTCCAGCGCTGACGTTCGCTACCACCATCCAAGCTGGCAACGGCTGTTGGGTTATCTGGAAGCTCATCGTGCCGCAGGTATCGAGCCGGATCTGCAGTTGGTCCGCCGGGTGGCGGTCTATTCCAGCGAGGCAGCCCGCAAGGAGGCGCTCGATCTGCTGACAATGCGCAATGCACCGTCCGCTCTATTTACCGCCGACGGTGTGATGTCGACAGGCGTTCTGGAGGCGACTTCCGCACTGAAGCTTGCGATTCCAGGAGACGTTTCGCTGCTTTGCTTCGACGATCTCGACTGGATGCAGTTCGTGGCCCAAGGTATCACAGCCATCGCGCAGCCAGCGCACTTGATCGGAGCGGCGGCGGCGGAGCTTCTCTTGAAGAGGCTTGCGGAGGCTACGTTACCTTTCGAGCACCGTGTCCTGGCGGCCCAAATCGTGGAGCGCAATTCGATTGCCGTGCATGTCTAGCTGCAGGCTGGATGTTCTGAGGTCCCTGAGCGGAAGCGGGCGTGTCCCTGACATTCAACCCGTGGCTGCGTTGACCTAACGCGGTCGCAGGTCATGCTGGAAAACATCGGCAGGTCAGTTTGAAACCGCTGACCTGAGCTCGGCTCGTTCGTTCACCAACACTGGCGGCCCATCGGTGCTCGTCACTGCCAGCCAGTCTGTGAAATATATTTCAGCATGTGAATTTTATTGACACTCGAGCCAACTCCTGCGAATGATCAGCTGCTGGGCCTCGGGAGAAGGTTCGGTCTCATCAACCACAAGCGGCGGCACGTAAGTGTCAGGCCGCCCAATTGACCAGGCTTCGGCCGAGGGAGGACTCTTGCGCAAATTTTTGAGCATGCTCGCCATTTCGGCAGCAGCGACCACAGTGTTGGGGGCAGGCCACGCCGCGGCCCAGGCCGCTAACCCGTTCAAGTGCGAGCCGGGTGAAAAATACGTCATGAACGTCATGGTTTCCGGCGTCGAATACTGGTTCCCGGTCTACGAGATGTTCAAGCAGGCTGGACAGCAGTTCGGTTGCGAGACCGAATACACCGGAACGCCCGAATACGATGTGAACAAGCAGATAGCGACATTCGACCAGGCGCTGGCTCAGAAGCCGGCGGGCATCCTGGTGCATCCGATGAACTCCGATCCGTTCATCGAGCCAATCAACCGGGCCATCGACCAGGGAACGGCAGTAGTCACATTCGCCGCGGATTCGCCCAACTCCAAACGAGTGTCCTACATCACCTCCGACAACGTCGCCGAAGGTACCTATGCAGCCGATGCAGTCGCCAAGGCGATGGACGGCAAGGGCGAATACGCGGTCCTTGAAAACCCCGGACAGGACAATCACGACAAGCGCATCGCCGCCTTCATCGCCCGCATGGAAGCCAAATGGCCGGATATGAAGCTCGTCGGCCGCGCGGCGTCGAATCAGGATGCGACGAAGGCCTATCAGGCCGTGCTCAGCCTTGCCCAGGCGCATCCCGAACTGGGCGCGGTGTTCATGCCGGAAGCCAACTCGGCAATCGGCGCCGCGCAGGCCGCGAAGGAGGGCGGCGGCAAGATCCGGGTTATGCTGGCGGACGTCAACGCCAAGATCCTCGATATGATCAAGGCCGGCGAAATCTTCGGCTCGGTCAACCCGAACCAGGGCATGCAGGGCTATATGGGCTTCATGCTGCTGTGGCTGGCCAAGCATCCTGAGCTGATCGATCCGATGAACGACGCCCGGCGGTCGGGCTTCAACGGCATGGGCGTGCCTTTCGTCGACAACGGCTTTTCCATCGTCACTGCGGAAAACGCCGATGATTTCTATTGGGATGCCTACCTCACGCGGCGCGGCACCAAGGGCATCGAGGAATAAGTCCGACTTTATGCCTTCGGGCTCTTCGGAGATGCTCGAAGCGGGACGGGGGGCGGTAGCCCCCCCGGGCCCCCGGGCCATTACCGGAAAATAAAACCCGGAGGGGGGCGGGGTTTCAGGCCCCGCCCATAATTTAAAACCCCCCAAAAAGAAAAAA